>NZ_JBINJD010000290.1:0-2344 GCF_043951915.1 Alienimonas sp. DA493
GCTCGCCGCCGACTACGCCCTGTGGTCCGAACGCGGGTGCGACGCGGCGGCGTACGGCGGACTGCCGGACGTGCTGGCGGACCCGGGCGTCTGCGCGCCGTGGGGGACGAAATGAGCCCGCCGGACGTGATGTTGGCGCACCACTGGATTTGCCGCGAACCCCGCATTCTGCATTGCGCCGGCTACCACGCCTCCGCCGTGGAGTTGGTGGCGGCGCTTCCGCCGGGACGCATCCATCTGATCGTCACCGATTGGTGGTCGCGGCCCCCCGAGGTGAAGTTGAAATGGGTGGACGAACTGCTCAAGGAGCGGTCGGACGTGAAGCCGATCCTGCTCGCCCAGAGAGAGGCGGACGCCCACGCTTTGCGGAAGGCCGGACCGTTCCCCGTCGAGACGGCGAACCAGAACGGCCTTGTGGACGAGCGGTTGTTCCGCCCGGGCGCGGAGGAGCCGGAGTTCGACGCCGTGTACACCGCCCGCCCGTCCCCCTTCAAGCGGCACGAACTGGCCTCGGACGTGGACTCCCTGCTCCTGATCTGCCGGGCGACGACCTCAACGGTTACGGAGGAGCACTTCGCCCGGGTTCGCCGGGACCTTCCCCGAGCCGAGTACGCCCTGTGCGGCTTGCCGGTGGTCAGCACTCCCAGCGAGGGCGGGCGGGAGGAAGTCTTCTCCCCGCAATACGCCCGGATCGTTCCGCCCGCCCCGGGCCATATCGCGGCGGCCGTTCGGGAACTGGCGGGGCGGCGAGCGGACCCCGGGGCGGTTCGACAGGCGGCTCTCGACCGCTTGCTGCCCCACCGGCGCCGGTTCATCGACCTCTGCCAGCGGATCTACGATGAAGAGGGGGCGGGCCGGGACTTCGCCCGGGACTTCTACGGGTCGTTCTTCGACAAGATGCTGCGGTGGGGCCGCCTCTCTTGGTGACCCGGCGCCGAACGCGCCTGCCCCCTAATCAGTCCCCCGTCCGATTCGGCGTTGGCTCGGAGCGGTTCAGGCGGCGCCAACGAACAGGCCGACCAGGAACGCCATGAGACTGGATTCGCTGGGCTCCTCGGGCTTGCGGCTGGCGCTCTGGGCAGCGCTGCCCGAAAGTCTGCGGCCGGAGGAGACGGGAGGCGGCGGCGGCGAGACAGGACGATCGCGCCATGCGGAGCCCTTCACGTCAGGCGGGGGCGGGTTGCGAGGCATCGTCTCGTTCTCTCTCGGGTGGGGGTGTGGCAGGACCCTCCGTCAAATTTGACGGAGGGTCTGGGATGCCTATTTCAGTAGCGTGAGGGGGGCGGTGCCGAACGCGCCAGTGAGGTCCACCGTCTCCGTCGCGGCCCGCGGGTCCGCTCGGGACGGGGCGTCAGCGGGCCAGTATGCGGGAGCGGACGGCCCGCACGTCCTCGATGGCCGGCTGTTCGTCTTTCGGCAGGTGCGGTTCGATCATCGTCACTTCCACCATCGCCGGGAGCGGGTGATGGGCGAGGTAGTGCTTGCGGCCGGAGACCGTCACCCGCTGGCCGTCGAACTGTTTGTGGTCGCCGAACAGGGCGTGCGTCAGGCAGTAGACCGGGCCGGACAGGTTCGTCTCCAGTAGGAACCCGCCGCGGTCGTCGCCGTCGATGAGGCGGACCGTGCCGTCCACGCTGCCGTAGGACGTGGCGCCTTGGTCGTCTATCAGGTGCGTGGCGCCGACGGTCTTGCTCATTGGTTTGTTCTCTTGGGTGTTCGGGGAGGGGGAATCAGGCTTCGGCGGAGTGAATCGAGGACCACGAAAGCGCCGGGGGGTCAAAGTCCGGGTTCGGAACGCGAAGCGGTCCGTCGTGCGTCGCAACGGTCGCCTTCTCCCCGGGGCTCGCCGGCGGGACGAGGTCCACGACGTTCGGCACCTCGAAGGAGCGGCCGTCCTTCAGGGCGAGCGAAACGTGCCGGGCGTACAGACGAACGGCCCCCGCCGCCGGAGCGGCGACCCGGACGATGTCGGGCGGCTCGGGCACCTCCACGGCGATGCTGACCCGGGTTCCGCGGTGGTCGGGTTCTGAGACGGCCGCGGCGAGCTTCGGCCGGTAGTACGTTCTGTGGTGATGACGGACGCCGCCCGTCCGGTCCGTGAAGTAGGCCACCTGCACCGACGCGATGAAGTCCTCGCGGTCGTCCAGGTGTGCTTGCAGGATGTCGCGCAGCACGTCAGGCATGACTTTGACTTTCTGTCGGCGGGGGCGGGGGAGGGGGAATCAGCGGAGGCGGTGGTCCGGGGCGACGTGCAGGTATCCCCGGTGAGGACACGCCGCGCCAGGGGGGAGTCAGCGGGCGGTTAGCAGCGAGAAGGTTTCGCGTATTCGGGCTCTCACGACCT
>NZ_JBINJD010000291.1:0-2333 GCF_043951915.1 Alienimonas sp. DA493
CGGGGCCTCGGCGTTACGCTTCGGCGTCCGCTTCGCTGGGATACCAGTGGCGGGGCAGCAGTTCGCCCAAGGGGACGGTTTCGCCGGGGGCGACGAGGACCTCCGCGTTGGCGTTGGCGGGGTCGATTTGAATCAGCAGTTCGCGGCAGCGGCCGCAGGGGGGGAGCACGCCGCGGCGGCCGACCGCGGCGACGGCGACCACGCGAGTCCGGTGGGTCTTGAGCATCTCCGCGACGGCGCTGTGCTCCGCGCAGAAGCCGATGCCGCAGGCCAGATCGAGGTTCACCCCGGTGAACAGCGTGCCGTCGTCGGTCAGCAGCGCCGCCCCGACCTTCGCCGCGGAGCAGTCCCGCGGCAACGTCAGCGGCCTTCGCACCGACCGGGCCGCGGCCAGCAGCCGGTCCAGATCGACGGGCGGGGCGGGATCGTGGTCGTCGCCGGACACGCCTCCAGAATACCCCGACCCCGCCCCGCCGACAGGCGGCGCTTCCGATGTGCGGCGCCGGAACTGGTCGCCGTGGAGAACCTCGTCTTACACCAACCCGAAGCGTCAGTGAGGGCGGCGGACGCAGCCCGGCGCGGCGTCCCGCCGCGGCGCGGAGGCCCTCGCTCACGCTTCGGGTTAGTATTGAAGCCGCCTCGAAGCCGCCCCGCCCCCCCGCGAACGCCCGTCCCGTGTCGAACGCTTCCCCCGCCAAAAAGCTGCTGTTCCTCGTCGGCGACTATGTGGAGACGCTGGAGGCGTTCGTCCCGTTTCAGGCCCTCGGGGCGATGGGGCATGAGTGCGTCGCCGTTTGTCCGGACAAGCAGGCCGGCGACACGGTCCGCACCGCGGTGCACGACTTCGACGGCGCCCAGACCTACAGCGAGAAGCCGGGGCACAACTTCCCCCTCAACGCGGACTTCGACGGGGTGAACCCGGCGGAGTTCGACGCCCTCGTGCTGCCCGGCGGGCGGGCGCCGGAGTACCTGCGGCTGGACGACCGCGTGCTGGACGTCGTCCGCCACTTCTTCCGGGAGGACAAGCCGGTCGCGGCGATCTGCCACGCGCTGCAAATTCTCTCCGCCGCCGGCGTGCTGACCGGCCGCACCTGCACGGCCTACGCCGCCTGCGGGCCGGAGGTGTCCGCCGCCGGGGCGAGCTACCAAAAGGTCGAGCCGACCGAGGCCGTCGTCGACGGGAACCTCGTCACCAGCCCAGCCTGGCCGGGGCATGCGGAGTGGCTGAAGGCCTTCTCCAAGGTGCTCTCCGGCGCCTCGTGAGGGGCGTGTGAAGGAAGAGGTGTGAAGGAAGAGGTGTGAAGGGGGCGTGAAGTTCAGGGGCGGGGGCGCCGACGACCGGCTCGTTCGGCGTTCGCCGCCCGATGCGTTCAACCCGTCGTCTTCCGTTCGGCCCCGTGACCGTTATGGCGTTCCTCTCCCCCCGCAGTCTTGTCGTCGCCGGGGCCGTGCTGGGCGGGCTGGGGGTGGCCTGCGGGGCGTTCGGGGCGCACGGCGTCGCCGGGTTCGTGGCGGAGAAGTACCCGGACGCCGCCCTCGCCGCCCGCCGGCTCGACAACTGGCACACCGCGGCGGACTACCACCTCTGGCACGCCCTCGCCGCGGTCGCCTGCGGGTTGCTCGGCATGAGCGCCCCGCGCCGCGGGGAGCGCCGGTTGGACAGCCCGGCGGTCCGCTGGGCCGGGCTGAGCTTTCTCGCCGGCGTGACCGTCTTCAGCGGGAGCCTGTATCTGTTGACGCTGACGGGCCTGAGCTGGCTGGGGGCCGTCACCCCGGTCGGCGGCGTGCTGCTGATCGTCGGCTGGGCGCTGCTGGCCTGGGCCGCGGGGCGGGGCGGCGACCGCCGCGACGAGTCGGCGGCGGATTCCTGAACCGTTTCCTGAACCGCGGGGCGGGCCCGGGGGCGGATCGGGCGGGTCGGACCAACCGCGCCGGCGGGCGGCCCGGGGTGTCGATTCGCCCCGGCGATCCGGGCGACGGCGGTGCGGTTTGCGGGGCGGGACGGCCGATGAGCGGGGAACCGCCCGCCCGCCGCGGCGTCCCCCCTCGCTCGCCGACCCGACCCACAACATGTTGGGGGGCGAACCGCCGCTGCCCGGGCGGCGTTACGCTCGGCGCCCTGGGGCGACCCCGGATTCCGCGAACGCC
Organism: Alienimonas sp. DA493; assembly: GCF_043951915.1. Taxonomy (NCBI): domain Bacteria; kingdom Pseudomonadati; phylum Planctomycetota; class Planctomycetia; order Planctomycetales; family Planctomycetaceae; genus Alienimonas; species Alienimonas sp. DA493. The sequence goes on from NZ_JBINJD010000291.1 coordinate 2,149, forward strand.
ATGTTGGGTTTTGGTGAGTGAGTCGGTACAACCTGTGGGGTTCGAGTCCCGCAGGCCCCGTCCCCTCCCCTGCCGCTCGCCGGTCCCGGCGTCCGCTCCGTCGGTTTCGTTCGACCACAAGATTCTCCCCTCAGCCGCGAACAGTATGTCCGCCACTCTCGCCCCGAGTTCGCTGACCCAGCCCG
>NZ_JBINJD010000292.1:0-2327 GCF_043951915.1 Alienimonas sp. DA493
TGTCGCTAACTCACACGGCCTCGGCTCGCGCCTCGGGCTGCCGACTCAGAGTGCTTCGCCGCCCTACCGTCCGAACGTCTCTCCCTTGTCCTGCGGCAGCGACTCGTGCCAGGCGACGACGGCGTCCCGCAGGCGGGCCGTGACCGCCGGGTTCTCCGCGGCGAGGTTCGTCGTCTCCCCGGGGTCCGCAGCAAGGTCGTACAACTCCGCTTGGGAGCCGTCGTATTCGCACAGCAGCTTCCAGCGGGGGCCGTCCGCCGAACCCTCGGGGGCGTCGATCACGGCCAAGTCCGGCAGGTCGGCCACGCCGTAAAAGCGGTCCCGGTCCGGCGGGCGGCGGAAGAACAACGGGGCCGATCGGGAGCCGTCGCGGCGGCCCAGCAGCACGTCGGCCAGGTTCTCCCCGTCGAAGCGGGGGTCTTCCTCCAGCTCCACGCCGCAGACCGTCAGCAGGGAGGGGACGAGGTCGAACGCGGCGAACGTGCTGTCGTCGTCGAACGTCCCGACCGCCGCCGGCTCGACCAGCCCCGGCCCCCACACGACCAGCGGGCTGCGAATCCCGCCCTCGTACAGCATCGTTTTATAACCCCGCAGCGGCCCGGCGGACCCGGCGCCCGGCTCCGGGCCGTTGTCGGAGCAGACGAGAATCAGCGTGTTCTCCCGCAGCGCGTCGTCGTAGCGGATGCGGTCGAACAGCAGGCCGAGTTGGGCGTCCATCGTCTTCAAAACGCCCCGGTATTTTTCCCCCTTCGACCCGTCCCCGCGGCGGGCGGCGGGCGGGAACAGCGGGGTGTGCACGTCGTCCGGCCAGAGGTTGAGATAAAACGGCTCGTTCGCGGCCTGGGATTCGTCAATGAAATCCAGGGCGTCGCTGACGAAGGCGGCGGTGACGTCGTCGCGGTTCCGCCACTCGATCGGCCCGCGGCCGAGCGTGTCGGAGCCGAGGGCGTGCGGCCGCGGTTCGGAGTCGTCGTAGGCGTTTAACAACGGCAGTACGCGGGGGCCGAGGCCCTCGAAGTTCGTCAGGCTCTCGTCGAAGCCGTATTGCGTGATCAGCGGGGCCTCGCCGACGTCCCGCTGGCCGCCCATGTGCCACTTGCCGAAGTGCCCGGTGCGGTAGCCGGCCTCCTGGAGCCGCCGGGGCAGGACGGGGGCGGCGGGGTCGAGCCAGTTTGCGATTCCGCGGTCGGCGTTGAGCTGGCGCCGGGCGAGGTAGGAGCCGATCCGCCACCGCTGCGGGTATTGGCCGGTCGTCAGCGCCGTGCGGGAGGGGGAGCAGATCGGCGAGTTCACGTAGAACCGCCCGAACCGCAGCCCCTCCGCGGCGAGCCGGTCCACGTTCGGCGTGCGGGCTTCCTCCGGCCGCGGCTCGATCGGCGGACGCACGTCGTCCCGGTCGTGGAAGCAGGAGAAGTCCGCCCAGCCCATGTCGTCGATGAACACGACGACCACGTTCGGCCGCCGGACTCCGTCGGAGGGACCCGGCGCCGGTTCGTCCGACGGAGCGAACGGGGCGAGGGCGGCGGCGGCGAGCAGGGCGGGGAGCGCGGCGGACATGCCCCCACTCTAACCGCCCCCCGCCGGCGCTCGCCGCCCCGGGCGATCCGGCCGGGGCGAGGCCTATTCGCTCAGCAGGTCGCAGACCGCGTCCCGCAGGTCGGCGGGGCGGAAGGGCTTGGGGAAGTGGGCGGTGCAGCCGGCGGTCAGGCAGGCGTCGCGGTCGGCGTCTTTGGCCCCGCCGGTGATCGCCAGGATCGGCGTCGTCAGCCCGGCGTCCCGCATCGCGGCGGCGGCGGCGAGGCCGTCCATTACCGGCATCTGCATGTCCAGCAGGATCGCGGCGTAGTCGGCGCCCGGGGCGGTTGCCTTCGCCAGCGCCTCGGCCCCGTCGGCGACCGTCTCCACGGCGAAGCCGGCCTTGCCCAGGGCCAGCGCCAGGAACTTCCGGCCGATCTCGTCGTCGTCCGCCGCCAACAGCCGCCGACCGTCGCCGGTTCGCGGGGACTGAGACGTCGCCGGCTGAGGTTGCGGGGAGGCAGGCTGCGGGGACCGGGTTGGGGCGTCGGGGGCGTGCTGCACGGGAGCGTCGAGGGCGACGGAGAGGCGGAAGGCGCTGCCGCCGCCGGGGCGGGGCTCGGCGGTGAGGTCGCCGCCCAGCCCGCGGGCCAGTTCGCGGCTGATCGACAACCCCAAGCCGGTGCCGCCGTGGGTGCGCTCGGTGGCGGCGTCGACCTGGGCGAAGGGTTCGAAAATTGCTTCGCAGCGGTCCGGGGCGACGCCGCGGCCGGTGTCGAGCACGGCGATTTCCAGCCGGGCGCCGCCGTCGC
>NZ_JBINJD010000293.1:0-2266 GCF_043951915.1 Alienimonas sp. DA493
CGGCCGTGGTTCGGCCCCGCGGGCGGCAGGCGCGGGATACGTGTCGGGACCTCGCGGTCCGTGCGGTGCGGGCGCTGTCGCACGCCCCAAGTCGTCTCTGACCGCCGCACGTCGGCGGGAGCGGTCCCGCCGGAAGTCCCCGCCGTGGCACTCACGGCTTGCCGCTGGTCGCTATTCCGCGGGACGGACCAACGCCCGCAGGTTCTCGGGAATCGGGAACTCCGCCTCTTCTCGGGCGTACAACTTCGCCAGCGGCTTGCGGTCGGCGAAGTAGCGGATCGCGTTCGAGGTTTTCAGGTAACGCTCGCCCTGCGGACCGCCGCCCTGCTCCTTCGTGTTGCTGCGGAGCCACTTGTTGAGGATGACCGCGGCGGAGTCCCCTTCGCCTTCGGAGGTGAAGTCGCGGAGGACCCCGCAGAACTCCACGAGCCGCTGCCGGTCCACCACGTCGATCGCCCGGCCGATCGCTCCCAGCACGGGCGCCACCGTCACACCCTTTTCGGCGGACGGGAACTGTTCCCGGATGAACGCGAGGGCGGGTTGAACCGCCTTGACGATCTCAACCTCCTGGCCCGGGTCGGGGTTGTGGCGGGAGCGGCCGAACGCCATCCAGCGGGCCATGCTCACGTCCCACTTGCCGGTCTTCACGCCGGAGATCTTGGCCCGGTCGCTCCCGGACCGCTTCGTCCCCTCGTCCACCAGCACCATCGCGTGCTCCGAGACGTTGAAGAACACGAGCGTCTGGAACGGCGTGTCGGCGCCGACGCAGGCCCGCAAGCGGTTCTGCCCGTCGAACAGCAGTCCGTTCTCGTTGAACGCGATGCCTTGGTGGGTCAGGCCCCACCCGCCGCGCTTCATGCACTCCTGATAGCGGCCGATACTGTACGGCTTCTTGTTGCGGTTGTTCTCGATGTGGTGGTGAACCAAGATCCGCTCAGCCACCGCGGGGGTGACGGTCGCCAGCGAGGCGTAAATGCCGTCCGCGATGTGGACCGGGCGGCCCATGCCGAGTCGCGAGGCGAACGCGGACCAACGGTCCGACGACTGGGCCGCTGGCACGCGGCGTTGAACTTCGGAGGTAATCACTTCGACGCTTCCGGGGTGGGAGGAACGAACAGGGAACGGGCAACCTCGTTGCCCCACACAGACCAACCGGGCACTTGCTCCCGGCCGAAAAGCTCCAGCCGAGGGCCGGGGCTGACTGTCTCGATGAGCCGCCGGAACAACGGCGGTTTGCGGCTGTGACCGATGCGGTCGTGCTCGACCACGCTCCATTTCTTCGCCGTCATGGCGTCGTCGGTCGGCGGGAACTGGAGCCCGCCCCGAATACCCAGCAGCAGGAACTCGTGATTGATCCGCCAGTAGTTCCCGATGCCGACCTGCGGCTTGTGCCAAATCAGGATGCTGCGGTACTCAAATCCCCACGCCTCGATGATGTCGAAGGCGTCCCGCAGGAATGCATTGGTCGTCCAGAGGTGCAGATGGGCCTTGTCGGCGGCGAGGTCCGCCACCGGCAGCGCCGCGATGTCCTCCACCGTCATGGTGACGTAGTGGTTCCCGGTCGCCGCCCGGGTGCCTTGATTCCCGTAGGACCACGCAGGGTCGGCGTAGACGGTGCCGAACTTCTCGCCGGTCGCGGCCAGCGCGTGCAGGTCGCCCACCGTGCAGCCGCCGCCGTCCGGTTCGGGGGGCGGGGTCGCATCGGGGCGAGCCAGCTTCTTCGCCAGCTTCAACGCCCCCGCGGTCGTTAGTTCCTTGCCGGCCTCGATCGTGCCGGAGACGTATTCCTCGAAAGCGTCGGCGGGGACGCGGGCGATCGACTGCCAGCGGGAGGACTGATGGCGCCCAATTCCGAAATGTGACAGCGTGTTACATTTCACCCCTTTGCCGATATCGCTGGCGGCAATCAGTTCGCCCGCCTTCCGCTCCGCCCGCAGCTTCAATTCCGCGGCTTTGTTTTGCATGTCCAGCGACAGGGACGCTTGCTTGGCGTAGACCCGCATGGCCTCCGCCTGATCTCGCATCTCCTTCACTTCGCCGACCGACTCCGCCCGTGCGATAGCCGCACAGGCTTCGTCGTAGCGGATGAGGGCCGGGTGGGCTGACAAAACGTCGCTTTCAGTGGGCAGACCGGGAGCGCTCGCCCCGGTCGGGGGTTTTGAAAACAGGGTGAACTCAGAGGGCCGCGTTCACGCCGCGGCGGGCGTCGGGGTCACTCGTTCTTCACCAACAAGATTTCCGGCGCGGTCTCGTTGGTGGACTTCCG
>NZ_JBINJD010000294.1:0-2263 GCF_043951915.1 Alienimonas sp. DA493
GGAGGCCGCGGCCGAGGGGACCGGTCGCCAACCCGACGGCGGCCAGGGCGACCGCGGAGCGGCAGACGACGCGGGCGGCGGGGCGGAGGAGGACCAGCGCCAAACCGACCGCGGGGCGGTCGAGGGAGGGGGGCGAGGGGACGAACGGGGACATGAGGTTCTTTCGAGTCGCTGGAGAAGGGGGAATGGGGATCGGCGGGGACGGGACGACCCGCGGCCGCCCCCGCCGGGACGGCCGCGGGGGTTCGGGAGAAAAGACGAGGTGGGTCAGCGGCCGCCGCCCCGCTCCTTGAGGCCGTCGATCAGGCCGGACGCCTGCCGGCGGGAGAGGGCGGCGGCGTCGGTCACGCCGAGCCGCCGCAGTTCGGCGGCCAGGTCCGCCCCCGCCCGCCGGGCGAAGGCGTGCAGGGCCCGCACCTGCTTCTCCGTGCTCGGCGGGTCCGCTGGGGCACGGGCCGCCGGTTTCTCTTCCGGAATGCGGGCCGGTTCGCCGTCGTCGGGCCCGGCGACGCCCAGCTCGGCGTCCACGGCCCGGCGGACGACGCCGAAACACCCGCGGATCTGACGCCGAAGTTTCTCTGGGTCCTTCAGCAGCTCGGCGGAGAGCTCCACCTCCAGGTGGACCTGGGCCCCGCGGCTGCCGTAGTCCGGCTGGCCGATCTTCCGGGACAGGCCGCAGTTCATCTTCAACACGGGAGGACCTCCTGTGGGTGAGGGAGAGGGAAGAGGGAACGTGGCTATGCGGCGAGGCCGCCGAGCCGCTTGAGGCCGTCGAGGGCGGTGGCCACGGCCCGGTCCCGCTTCTTGAGCTTCCGCAGGTCTGCGGCGAGGGAGCGGGCCTGCGAGGCGGCCTCGGACAGGGTCGCCGTCAGAACGGTCATCCGATCGAGGAGGGCCTCGGGGTCGGCGGCGGGGGCGTCGGGTTTGGGGCGGGGCATCTCGGGGGCGGGGTCGGGGGAACGAAACGGGACGGTCGCCGGGGCGGCGGCCGCGGGGGACGGATCCTCGGCGGTGAGCCGGACGGCGCCGCCGGCGCCGCCGGCGGGGACGGCGTCGCCGGCGAGGGTGGCGAAGACGACGGTCGTCCCGCCGTTCCCCAGCGCGTCACAGCGGACCGGCTCCTCCGGCCCGAACAGGGCGATCCGGACGCAGCCGGCGGCGAGGGCCCGGGCCAGGAACCGCCGGTCGGCCACGGCGATCGCGGCGCCGGGCGCCTCCGAGGAGGAGGTCGCCAGCTCGACCGGCTCCCCGCCCTCCTCGGCGGCCCGGACGAGGAAGACGCCATCCCGCACCTCCAGCGTGACGGGGCGGCGGCGGTCCCTGGCGGCCGGGAGTCGATCCAGTCGATCGGCGAGGAAGGCCGCGTCGGCTTCGGAGAGGCTGACGGAGGCCTTCCCCTCGCCTCCGGGCACGACGCGGTCCAGGTCCGGGAACCGGGCGTCGCGGGCCTCCGGGGTCCACAGCGTCCAGTCCGCGGCCGACAGCACGACGAGCGGGACCTTCGGACCGTCCGCGACCCTCGCCAGGTGAACGCCCGCGCCCTTTAGCGGCAAGCAGCCGAGGGCGTGCGGGGCCGGCAACAGGACCGGCTCCGCCCACGGGAACGAGAACCCGCGGGCGATCAGCAGATGGTGCGAGTCGGTCGCCTCGACCCGCCCGGCGTGCGGGTCCAGCCGGACGCAGCCGAGGGCGTAGCGGGTGGACTCCGCGTCGGTCACGGCGACGGCCGATCGCAGCGCCGCGGCGAAGCCGGGCCCGGAGTCGTGCCACTCCTCGACCGCCGGCACGTCGAACTCGGCGGCTCGGTCGCGGTCGGCCGCCTCGAGGGCGCCGCGGGCGGACCGGGGCACTCCTTTCTCGTCCCAGTTCGCCGCCACGGCGGCCCCGCCGTCGGCTTCAACGACGGAGACGTCGCCGGCCCTCGCGGCGCCGGCCTCGGCCAGCAGGCCGAAGGGCAGGACGAGGTCGGAGGGGGGACGTTCGCCGGGGATCAGCAGGGAGAGGCCCCGCCCGTCCGGGGCGACGGCCGTCAGGCGGGCCCCGCCGCCCGCGGCGGCGTGGAGGCGGATCGGCGGGCCGGCGTCGCGGCCCTTCAGCGCGAAGTGCTTTCGTAGGACGAGCCGGAAGCCGTGCAGCGTCCGGCGGGGCAGGATGAGCGGGAGCATGGATCCTCTTGGGGTTCGGGAAAGCGGGATGAGGAGGAAAAGGCCGGCGGCGGGGGCGAACCCGCCGCCGGTCGCGGGCGTCGCCGCCCGATCAGTGG
>NZ_JBINJD010000295.1:0-2227 GCF_043951915.1 Alienimonas sp. DA493
CAGCGCAGATGAGCGTTTCCATGTGGCTCGCCAAGAGGGGGGGCGACGAGAGCGAACGCCCGGCATCGCGGCGCGGTTCACGAAAACCGGCCCGGACGCGGGAAGCGACCGGGCCGGCGTGCCGACGTGCGGGAGCGTCGGTCTTAGAGGCTCCCGAGGGAGCGGACGTTGTCGCCCGTCCGGTATAGGGCACTCCGCCGGAGCGGCTGCCACAGCGCGGGAGGCGCGATTTCGCCGGACGGGCGAGACGATCGCCAAGCCCCGGCCTCTCACCGGCGTGGACGTGGCCTTAGCCCGGAGGCGGCCCCTCTCTCGGCGAAGATCCGAACCCCGGAGTCGAACCGGGAACCGCGTCGTTACGAAGGACGTGCTCTGCCAGTTGAGCTAGTTCGGAGCGTGGCGACCGGCCCAACCGAAACACGGGCCGACCGCCAGAGCCAGACGCCGGGCACTCCCGCCCCGTTGTGTCGGACGGGAGAGTCGGTCCCCGGCGACCGGCGAGCCCATCCTACAGCCCGTCCCGCACCGCGCCAGAGGCAATCCCCGTCGCCCCGTCCGTGACCGTCCGTCGGACGGGGAGCGGCGGTCAGGCGAACGGCAGCTTCGACCGCTCGTCCGCGTAGGCACGCTCGATGCGCGAGACGGCCGTGGAGAAGTAGTCCGGCAGCAACTCCGCCGCGTACCCTGTCCGGCCCAGGCCCCGCGCCGCGACCGTGGCCGAACAAAGGCCGCCGAACGGCTCCCACACCGCATCCCCCACGTCCGTGCTCGCCCGGATAATCCGCCGCATCAGCGAGAGGGGCTTTTGGTTCATATGGGCGAACCCGTCGCGCCCCCGGACCCGCTCGCCGTTTCGTACGGCGGGGACTCGCCAGACGTTCGTGACCCCCTGCTCAAAGTTGAACTTCGACCGCATCCGTTCCCACTCCGCCGCCGTGAGCGGCCGTTCGCCGTCGACCGAGAAGTAAGGCCGGCCGGCCGGGTCGCCGTGCTCGTTCGCGTACGCCGCGAACCGCTCGAACATCTCAGGCGGCGGGTAGTACCAGAGGTGACACTGCGTGAAGTATTTGCGGGTGGCGGCGTTTTTGACCCCGCACGCTTCGTTCGTGAGTCGGAGCGGCAGGCCGGCCCGCCGCCACTCGTACCGCAACCACTCTTTCATCGACATCAGACCTTCCGGCGTCTCAAACTCCGCCCGCCGGACGTACTGGACGCACACCTCCGTCGTCACCGGGAACTTTCGCAACGTGTTCCCGTTGCTGTTCCCGGCGACGTGCCCGATCCCTTTGTCCCAGACGTGGCAACTCCGGTACTCCCACCCGTGCCGCTCAAGCACCGGGTGCGACAGCGCCCAGCCGATTTCGCTGTTCCAGAACCAGAGCGTCGTCAGGGGCGTGGCCTTTCGACTCCATGCGGCGACGTGCGGTTCGTACGCCTCCGGCAGTTCCGCAGGGGTGGCGGGGTCTCCCGGGTAGCTCCGCAGGCCGTACGGCCCGTCAGAGACGATGGCGACCGGGGCCGGCCAACGGTCGTAGAAGTCGAGGGCGTCGCCGAACTCGATGGTCGCGGTCTGCATAGCCCCGAAAAGTACCCCGCCGGAGCGGACCGCGCCAGAGGCGGGGGCGGTTTCGGCCTATCTTTTCAGTATTGCGCGATTTTTTGGTGGGCGCATCTTCACTGCGGCGGAGACCGCGCTAAAGTGGGGTTCAGCCGGGCAGAGGACTGATCCCCTCGCCGCTCCGGTCGGTCCGCGTGAGTCACTGCACGCCGCCGATCGAGCACCCGGCCCCGTGCGACTTTCGCCGACAGTGACCCATGAGCGACCCGACATCATCTAACGCACCCCGGCATGTAACCGCGGGTGCGTCTTCTTTTGTTCGCGTTGAACGGGCGGAACTGGACCGCCTGCATGCCGTTGAGGCCGCGGCGAAGGCGGCGTTGGACGAATCCTTCAAGCGGCTCGCCGGTTCGGCCAGCGACATGTTCACGGGCGCGCAGCAAATCGCCGTGCAGTCCGCCCTCCGCGACGTTCTCCGCGGCGTCCTGCCGGACGGGAACAAGGCCGTGCCGGCACCGACTGTGATTGAAGCGAAGCCCAAACAGCGAGGGCGTCTCGCCTGAATGACACCCACGGGTGCCGGCCGCCGGTGGGCGGCTGCTCCGGGTTCGACTCCCGGCGGTTCCCCTAGCCCGCTCCCGTTTAGCTTCACGCGGCGGTGACGGCGAG
>NZ_JBINJD010000296.1:0-2220 GCF_043951915.1 Alienimonas sp. DA493
CCGCGGCTCACCAGGGGACTTCCATCAGGTCGACGATCTGGCGGGCCAGCCGGGCGATCGCCTGATCGTTGGCCGTCGCCCGGGACTCGCCGATTTCGAACGCCGCCTCGCCGGTCGCCAACACCGGGACGGAGCCCGGATCGATGGCCAACTCGCCGCTGTTGAGCGTCTCGCCGCGGCGGTCCTCCCAGGTGACGTTCACGGCGAGGGCGAATTCCGCCTCGCGGACGTCGTCCGTGATCGTCTGCGACAGCCGGCGCTTCCGCACGCCCACGAGCCGCCCGCGGAGCACCGTGTCCGCCTGATGCTCGTGGGCCAGCCGGAACGGGGTGCGGGTCTGGATCTCCTTCTGAACCGCCTCGGTCAGTTGGATTTCCAGCCCGGTGCGGTCCGCGACGCTTTCGAACACCGGCACGGCGACGGTACGGATCTCCGGATCGGCGAGGTGGCCGAACCGGTAGCCGCACCCGGTGAACCCGGCGCAGGCGGCGAGGCCCAGACCGACCAGCGCCAGCCGGCGGGGAATCGGGGGGGCGTGCGTCATCCGAACGGCCCCGAATCGGTGAACGGATCGCCGGCCTCCGAGAACGGATCGCCGGAGAACGGGTCGCCCTCGGTGAACGGATCGTCCGGCGTCTGCGTGGAGCCCGGCAGCGGGTTCGGTTCGACGCCCCGCGGGTCGGCGGGGCGGCGGGTCGGCGGGGTCTGCGGACGTTCCTCGGGCCGGGCGGCGGGCGGCCGCACGCTGCGTTCGGTCCCCGGCGTCTCCGCGGAGCGGTCCGCAAAGCCCGGAGCGGGCGGCAGCGGACCGGCGAGGCGCTTCGCCTCGGCGGGCAGGTCGTCCCACACCCGCCGGGCCCGCACCGCCGCCTGCGTGCCGGGGTGATCGGTCAGCAGCTTGCGGGCGTAAATCGCCACCGCGTTCGTCTTCCCCTTTCGCTGATAAAGCTGCAACACGGACCAGTCCGCCTCGGCCTGGGCCTCCGCCATGTTCGCGAGGCTCTCGGCGACGCGGGCCCGGTCGGCTTCCTCGGGGAACAGGCGTTGGAAGCTCTCTTTAATTCGCCGGCTCTCTTTCAAACCGCCGTCGTCGTACGCCGGGCCCTCCCAGAGCACCTCCCGAGTGTGGGCGCCCAGCAGGTAGGCGTCTTTAATGTGCGGGCTGTTGGGGTACTCCTTCCGCAGGATGTCGTACAGCCGGCCGGCCTCCAGATAATCCCCCTTCCGCAGGTAATAGCCGGCGGACAGGAACAGCGCGTCGTCGGCCAGTTCGCCGGTCGGGTCGTTCATCCAAACGCCCTTCAACGCCTGCAACGCCCGACCGTTGGTGTCGAACAGCGGGCGGGTGGGGTCGTGGAGGTTCGGCAGGATCGGGACCGCGAGCGTCGGATCGAACGGCCGCGGCGGGGCGTCCGTCTCGAAGCGTTCGGCCGGCGGGGGCGTGGGCGTACCGGCGGCGACCTCCGCGTACGAGACTGGTTTCACGTCCGAGCTAACCACCGCCTCCGGGAAGCCCAACCAGCGGCGGGCGATCTCGAATTGCCGCTTGCTGATCATGTCCAGGTGCCGCGTGGACGGGTAGCGGTCCAGCAGCGTGTCGTAGGCGTCCTGGGCGGGGGCGAAGTCCTCCGCGGCGAACAGCGCCTCGGCCCGATAGAAGAGAGCGTCCTCCTCGATGGCGGTGTCGGCGTAGCGGCGGGAGAGCGATTTGAAGGCGGACGCGGCCTGCTCGTGCTCGCCCCGCTCCAGATCGTTCCGGGCCGTCTCGAACGCCGCGCGGGCCTCCGGCGGGACGCGGGTCGCGGAGACCTCCGCCGCCCCCTTCGCGCCGGTCAGCCGTCGGAACCACTCCCGCGGCTTCGCCAAGCGGCCCGGCTCCCGGGCGGAGCCGGCCTGGGGAACGGAGTCGTCGTCGTAGAAGGGCGATTCGCCGGCGGGGCCCTCGGCGCCGGCGAGTTGAATGTCGTTCTCGTCGTCCGCGGCGTCGCTCTCGGCCGCGTCGGCGACCGGCGGGGCGCCGGGGCCGCCCAGCGCCGGCAGGGCGGCGCAGCCCCCGCCGGAGCTGATCAGCAACCCGATCATCCCGGCGGCGCCCAACGCCCGGCGACGCACCGCGCCCCGCGGCCGGAACAGCGGACGCGGCCCGGGCAGGGGGCGGGGGAACCGGACGCGCGGCCGGGCGGGCGTGGGCATCGGGGCGGCGGGTTCGGAACGCGGGGG
>NZ_JBINJD010000297.1:0-2215 GCF_043951915.1 Alienimonas sp. DA493
GTCTGGGGAACGCGGACCGTGATCGCCGTCGTCGCCCGCGAGCCGCACAGCCCCGACGACTGGACCGCCGAGGTCGGTCCACACGCCGCGGGCGGGGCCCGCGGCCGGGAGAAGGGCTGCGGAGGCTCCGCCCGGCGCTGAATGTCCCTCCGAGGGACGTGACGCCTCTGCCCGGGGCGACGGCGCCGTGCGGGGACTGCGGCGGCAGCGGGCGGTACGTCGGGCTGCGGGACGTGGAGGCGTGCGGGAGCCGCGGCGGATCGGGCCGGACGCCCGCGTAACGGCTGATGATCGGTTTTGGCGGGACTGCCGCGAAGGCAGTGAAGAGGATCCTTGCCGGCGTCGCCAGCCCCGCCGGCGCCTGCTTCTTCCTGCAGGACGGCGAATCCCAGTCCGAGCGTCCCGCGGCCGACGCCCTCCCAGTCCGACGTAAAGACGCCCTCCCAGTCCGACGTAAAGACGCCCTCCCAGTCCGACGTAAAGGGGCGGACGGGATCGCCCGGCCGTCGCCCGCGTCCCCCCGGGCGACCGGAAGAATCCGGCCGTTGTCGAGGAAGCCCGCTTCCTCCTTCCATAATCATTCCGGGTCGGCCGGAGGGCCGCCCCGGGGAGCGTAGTTCTTTGAATTTTCATCTCCGTCACGGTGAAGGGGGAGATCGCGGGGGACGCTCCCCTCCCCTCCGCTTTCTTCCTCTGTGCGATCGTGAACCTCGAAACCGTCCCCGCCCCGCGTGCCGACGCCCGGGATCTGCCACCCGCAGCCGACCGACCGCGGGCTAAAAAGGAAAGGCCCGCCCCGCCCGTTTCCGGCCGGGGCGGGGATCTCCGCGAAGTCGGTCAGCGCTCGGCCCGCTCCTTCAGCCTGTCGATCGCCTCGCTGGCCTGTCGCCGGGACAATTCTTCCGCGGTCGTTAGCCCGAACCGGCGTCGCAACTCCTCCGCCAGCTCCACGCCGGCCCTGCGACTGAACGCGTGCAACGCCCGCACCTGCTTCTCCGTGCAGGGCAGACTTCCGCGGCCGTTCGCGGCGTGACCGTTTCCAGTCGAGCGGTCTGACGGGGGGCCGCCGGTCGAGGGCGGGCCGGTGAGACGTCCGCCGCCGCTGCGGCCGGTCGCCACGCCCAGTTCGCCGTCGACGGTGTCGCGGATCACGCCGAAGATCCCGCGGACCTGCCGCCGCAATCGCTCGTGGTCTTTCAGCAGGTCGGCGGTCAGCTCGACCTCGACGTTCACCATCGCTCCCTTGGAGCCGTAGTCCGGCTGGCCCACCTTCCGGGACAGCCCCACGTTCAACTTCAGCATGCGAATCTCCGTGTTGTGGATGGGGCGGCGGGCTACGCGGTGAGCGAGCCCAGCCGCTTGAGGCTGCCGAGGGCGCTGGAGACCAGCCGGTCCCGCCGCTTCAGCTTCCGCAGGTCCGCGGCCAGCCCCTTGGCCTCCGCGGCGGCGTCGGCCAGCGTCGCCTGTAGGGCCGTCGCCCGGTCCAGCAGGGCCTCGGGGTCGGCGGCGGCGTGGCCGTTGGCGGCCTGGCCGTTGGCGGCGTAACCGTTGGTGGGGACGGGGGCGGCGGGAGAGCCGCTCAGGCGGTTCGCGGGCGCCGCGGCGGAAAGCTTTCGCTTGGGAACGGAACGGGTGGAAGACGGGAAGTCGACGGATGAAGGGCCGTCCGCGGTCAGCCGCACGGCGTCCTCCGCGGGCACCGGATCGCCGGCCAGCGTGGCGAACACGACGGTGGTTCCGGGGCGGCCGTCGCCGGCGTCCGGGGCGTCGCAGCGGACCGGCTCCTCCGGTCCGTTGAGCTTCCACGCCGTGCAGCCGGCGGCCAGAGCCCGGGCGAGGAACCGGCGGTCCGCCACGCAGACGGCGCCGCCGCGGGTTTCGGAGGAGGCCGTCGCCAGCTCCACCGGGGCGCCGCCCTCCTCGGCGGCACGCATCAGGAAGACGCCGTCCCGCACCTCCAGCGTGACGGGGCGGCGGTGGTCGCCGGCGCCGGGCAGGCGGTCCAGCCGCTCGGCGAGGAAGGCGGCGTCGACCTCGGAGAGGCTGACGGAGGCCTTCCCCTCGCCGCCGGGTACGACCCGGTCCAGATCGGGGAACCGGGCGTCGCGGGCCTCCGGCGTCTAGTGGAGCGTTGCAGCTGATCCGAATAGATGGATATTCTCCGCGGCGGTTTCCCCACGGAGGATTCTTCATGGCCCCGCCTCATAAGGTCGCG
>NZ_JBINJD010000298.1:0-2187 GCF_043951915.1 Alienimonas sp. DA493
CGGCCGCGGCGGCCGGTCCCGGAACCGGGAGGAGACCCGCGACGACCGCGACGAGGACGACGCCGACGAGGAAGAACCCGCCGGCTTCGACGAGGACGCCTCCGACGAGGAGGACGACTTCGGCGACCTCGGTTTCGACAGCGACGAGGACGGGGACGATGAGGAGGAACGCCCCTCCCGCTCCCGCGGCCGGTCGCGTCGCGGCTCCCGTTCCGGCGGCTCCCGCTCCTCTCGCGACGAACGCCGCGACGGCGGCGAGGCCGTGGACTACGGCGACGTTCCCACCTGGGCCGACTGCATCGGCTCGCTGAGCTTCGGCGGCGGCAACCCCGACAACGGCGGCGGCCGGGGCCGCGGACGCGGACGCCGGCGGTAGCCCCACTGAGAAAACGCAATGGAAAACGGCGGCGGGTGAGTTCTCTCACCCGCCGCCGTTTTCCATTGCGTTAGCGGACTGTCTCAACGGCAATGGCGGTCCCGGCGGCAAACCGTGCGAGTCACGCCCCCGCCAGATGCGCCCCCACCGCCGCGGTCGTCGGGGACGGGATTACGCCGCGCTCGGTCACCAGCGCCGTAATCAGGTTCGCAGGGGTCACGTCGAAGGCCGGGTTGTAGGCCTCGGCACCGTCGGCGGCGGTGCGGAGGTCGCCGTAGTTCAGCACCTCGGCGGCGTCCCGCTGCTCGATTGGGATCTCGTCGCCGGAGGCTAGGTCCCGGTCGAAGGTGCTCGTTGGGGCGGCGATGTAAAAGGGCACGTTGAAGCGGTGGGCCAGCACGGCCAGCGGAAAGGTGCCGATTTTGTTGGCGGCGTCGCCGTTGGCCGCGACGCGGTCCGCCCCGGTGACGACGGCGTGCACCCGGCCGGTCGCCAGCAGGCTGGCGGCAGCGGAGTCGCACAGCACCGTCGTCGGCACGCCGCGGCGGGTCAGTTCCCACGCCGTCAGCCGGGCCCCCTGGAGCAGCGGGCGGGTCTCGTCCGCATAGGTTCGCACCCGCCGGCCGGCCTCGGTCGCGCGTCGGTGGGCCTCGAACAGCACCGCCAGTGCCGTGCCGTCCCCCGCCGTCGCCAACCCGCCGGCGTTGCAGTGCGTGAGCAGCCCCAGTTCCCCGTCAGGTCCGTCGCCGGGCGGCGGGAACTCCGGCAGCAGGTCGGCGCCGTGGCGGCCGATCGCGGCGCACATCGCCCGGTCCTCGGCTTCGATCTCCCGGGCCTCGGCGAGCAGGCGGGCGAGGGCGTCGGCCGGGGCGAGGTCCGGCTCGGCGGAGAGCGCCCGGCGGCAGCGGGCCAGCGCCCAGAACAGATTCACCGCGGTCGGCCGGCTGGCGGCGAGCTTCTCGGCGCTGGCGGCGAGGGCGGCGTCGAACTCCGCCCGACCGCCGCTGAGCGGACCGGGCGCCGGGGCGAGCGCCTGCTGCACGCCCAGCACGAGACCGTAGGCGGCCGACACGCCGATCGCCGGCGCGCCGCGGACGCTCAGCCGGCGGATGGCGCCGAACACGTCGTCGTCCGTCCGACAGGTCAGCGTGACGACCTCGCCCGGCAGCCGGGTCTGGTCCAGCAGTTCCAGTGTGCCGGTCAGGGCGTCGCCGACCCAGCGCAGGGTCGGGGGCGCGGTACGGGAAGAAGTCTCGGGCATCGGCAGATCGACGGTGGTTCGAGCGAGCGTCGGGGGACGGCGGGGGTCACGCGACGGCGGGGGTCGCGGCGGGTGCCGCGCCCGGGTCGGCCGGGCGCCCGCTGACCCGGGCGAGGGCGAGGGCCAGCAACGCCCCGAAGCCGAAGAACATCACCCCCTGCTCCCAACGGCCCAAGGGGACGGGCCGGTAAAAGCCGCGGGCGTCGAAGGTGTTGGACGTCAAACTGCCCAGCACCACGCCGACGATCGGCATCAGTAGGCCGTACACCAGTCCGGCCGCCCCGCCCGCCAGAATCGGCCCCCGGGCCGCCGCGACGACGGAGCGTTCCCGTGGCCGCCCGAGCGCCAGCCGCACGGCGATCCCGGCGGCGGCCCCGATCAGGGCCAGTTGGATCGCGTAGGCGAGCATCGCGGGGAACAGCTGACTGTCGCCCGCCGCCCCGCCCCACCCGGCGACGGTGCGGGAGAACAGGATTTCGTCCGTCCCGACCGCGGCGAGCGCCCCGGCGCCTCCGCCCAGGATCACCCCCGCGGCCGCCCCGCGGAGCAC
>NZ_JBINJD010000299.1:0-2185 GCF_043951915.1 Alienimonas sp. DA493
CCCCGCCCCTCGTATGCGTGCGCTCCGATGTCCTCCGCCAGCCCCGCCCCGCTGCCCGCCGACCCGGGACCGGAGATTCCCTCCTCCGCCGACCCCCCGGCCGCGGCCGAACCGGCCTGGGTCCCGCCGCCGGAGGAACTGCTGACCTACAACGCCAAGCTGGGGCTCGGGCTGTTCGCGGTGTACGGCTCGCTGTACGCGAGCTTCGTGCTGATCAGCGCGTTCTATGTGGAGTGGATGGGAGCGCTCTGGGCCGGCGTGCCGGCGAGCGTGTGGAGCGGCTTCGCGCTGATCGGCATCGCGGTGTTCATGGCCGTGCTGTACGGCGTGCTGGCCCGGGACGAGTTGTAGGGTCCGCTCTGCGGACCGTTTCTCTCGACCGGCCATTCTTCCGAACGGTCCGCACAGCGGACCCTACGCCATGAACCACGAAGCCTCCCTCACCGCCGTCGTCATCTTCGCCCTGTTCGTGGCGGGGACGTTAATCCTCTCCTGGTGGCTCGGCAAACGCACGAAGGGCGCGGCGGGCTATTTCGCGGCCCACGGGCAGATCCCCTGGTTCGTCAACGGCGTGGCCTTCGCCGGGGATTATTTGTCCGCGGCGAGCTTCCTGGGCATCTGCGGGATGATCGCTTTTTACGGCTATGACGGCTTCCTGTACTCGATCGGCTACCTCGCCGGCTGGGTGGTGGCCCTGTTCGTCATCGCCGAGCCGATGAAGCGCCTGGGGAAATTCACCTTCGCCGACGCCTTGGACGCGAAGTTCAATTCGCGGGGCATCAAAGTCGCCGCGGGGCTCTCCACGTTGGCGGTGAGCATTTTCTATCTGATCCCGCAGATGGTCGGCGCCGGGGCGCTGGTCACGCCGCTTTTGGGCCTGCCGCACTGGGTCGGCGTCACGCTGGTGGGCAGCGTCGTGATCGCGATCGTGACGACCGCGGGGATGGTCTCGACCACCTGGGTGCAGTTTATTAAGGGCGGGTTGTTGGTCGTGTTCAGCACGATTCTGGTGGGGCTTGTCTTGTGGCGGGGCTTGGACGAATCAGGCGACGCGGCGCCGAAGACGTACGCCGTCTCCGCCGACGGTGCCGCGGTGGAAGTCGTCGCGAACGCCGGCGGGGTCGATGTTCGTCCGCTCTCCGAAGGAGAATCGCTGCCGCTGGGCCGCTACACCGCCGGCGCCGCGACCGCCCCGCCGGAGGGCTCGCTCGGCCCGGTACAATACCTGCAAACCTTCGGCGAGGGCGAGATGCTGCTCCCGCGGGCCGTCGACGCGGCGCCCGAAGGCGCGGCGGGGCTCGACCCGGACGCGACGGTGATCAGCGAATCCTCCGCCGCCGGCCGCACGCTGCTCACCCCCGGCAACCACCCGAAGTTCGCCGATATCAAATCCGACGAGCTGCTCGGCAAGATCAACTTTCTTTCCCTGATGCTGGCCCTGTTCTGCGGGACCGCCAGCCTGCCGCACATTCTGATTCGGTATTACACCGTCAAGGACGCCGCGGCGGCTCGGAAATCGACCATCGTGGGCATCGCGGTGATCGGGTTCTTTTACGTGCTCACGCTGTATATCGGCCTCGGGGCGATGACCAGCGGGGCGCTGGACCCGACCGACAGCAACATGGCCGCCCCGCTGCTGGCCCGCACCTTCGGGGAGTGGCTGTTCGCCTGCATCAGCGCCGTCGCCTTTACCACGGTGCTGGGGACGGTGTCCGGCCTGATCCTCGCCAGCGCCGGGGCGGTTTCGCACGACCTGATGACGCACGGGTTGGGGTGGGAACTGAACGACTCGCAGCAGGTCCGGGTGGCGAAGATCGCCAGCGTCGCGGTCGGCGTGATCGCGATCGGGCTGGGGATCGCCTTTCAGGGGATGAACGTGAGTTATCTGGTCGGCTGGGCCTTCAGCGTGGCGGCCAGCGCCAACCTGCCGGCGCTGGTGTGCATTTTATTCTGGAGGGGCACCACCGCCCGCGGCGTGATCGCCGGGGTGACGGTCGGCATGGTCAGCTCGCTGGCCTGGATCCTGCTGTCCTCGGACACCTTCGAGAAGGTCTACGGCCTGGACCCGGCCGACGCCCTCACGCCCTTCACCCAGCCCGGCATCGTGACGATCCCCCTGGGCTTCGCGGCGCTGGTGGGCGTCAGTCTGCTGACGAAGAAGCGGCAAGCCGTTGCTCCGTAGCGG
>NZ_JBINJD010000029.1:0-43258 GCF_043951915.1 Alienimonas sp. DA493
CCTGCTGCACCTGCTGGGCTTGGACGACAACCGCCTGACCTATTTCCACGCCGGCCGCCACAAGCAGCTCAGCCAGTTCGGCGGCGAGGTGATCCGGGACCTGCTGGCCTAACGCCTGTGAGGAACGGTCGCGGAGAACGCGGCCGGGCAGGAGGCCGGCGCAGGCCAGCCGGCGGAACCGGCCCGATCGGCATCAGGCCCCCGCCCGACCGCGACGCCGACGGGCCGCAGGTCGGTCCGCTGATCCACCATGGCGGCGCAGGCGAGCGGCACGGTGCTCCCCCCTATCGACCGCACGTGATACCCCCTGCTCTGAATCCTCTCCCGGGGGCTAGCCTTCTCGTTCGGCGTCTGCTGCTGCGGCCGTCGTCGTTCGATTCGCTACTTCCCCGAGGAGCCCCCCCTTGCCAGTCCGCACGTTGATCACCGGGGGGGGCGGGTTCATCGGGTCCCACCTCTGCGACCAGTTGTTGGCGGAGGGGCAGGAAGTCCGGGTCCTCGACAATCTCGACCCGCAGGTGCACGGCGAGGGGGCCGCCGAGCGGCGGCGCCGGCCGGACTACCTGGACGACCGCGTCGAACTCCGCGTCGGCGACGTCCGCGATCGGGCCGCCGTGGACGAGGCCCTGAAGGACTGCGATCGCGTGGTGCACCTCGCCGCGGCGGTGGGCGTCGGGCAGAGCATGTACGAGGTCGCCCGCTACACCGAGGTGAACAACCTCGGCACGGCCGTGCTGATGGAGGCGCTGATCGAGCGCCCGGTCGAGTCGCTCGTGGTCGCCAGCAGCATGAGCGTCTACGGCGAAGGCGCCGTGCGGACCGCGGACGGGCGACCGGCCCAGGCGTCGCCGCGGTCGGTCGAGCAACTGCGGGCCGGGGAGTGGGAACTGCACGACGCGGACGGCCGCCCGCTCACGCCGATCCCGACGGACGAACGCACCCCCACGGAGGCGACCAGCGTCTACGCCCTCTCGAAATATGACCAGGAGCGGCTCGGGCTGATCCTCGGGGCGGCCTACGACATCCCGACGGTCGCCCTGCGGTTCTTCAACGTCTACGGCCCGCGGCAGGCCCTGTCGAACCCGTACACGGGCGTGCTGGCGATCTTCGCCTCGCGGCTGCTCTCCGGCCGCCCGCCGGTGATTTTCGAAGACGGGGAGCAGCGGCGGGACTTCGTGTCCGTGCACGACGTCGCCGCCGCCTGCCGGCTGGCCAGCGAGCAGGCGCCGGACTGCCCGGGCGCCGTGCTGAACGTCGGCAGCGGGCGGAGCGTCACGATCAACCAGATCGCCGCCGCCCTCGCCGAGATCCTCGGCCGCACCGATCTGGCGCCGGAGGTTTCCCGCCGCTACCGGGTGGGGGACATTCGCCACTGTTTCGCGGACATCTCCGCCGCCCGCGAAACTCTGGGCTTCGAGCCGTCGACGGAGTTCGGCGAGGGGCTGCGGGAACTGGCCGAGTGGCTCCGGGGGCAAACCGCGGAGGACCGCGTCGACCACGCCCGCGGGCAGTTGGAAGCCCGAGGTCTGGTCGTTTAATCGATCCCGCCGACGCGTCCCCCATTGCATTGCCCCTCCGTGAATCGCCCCTCTGATGATTGATCGCACTTCCCTCGCCGCCGACGGGCCGGTTTTGCTGACCGGCGGGGCCGGGTTCGTGGGGTGCAACGTCGCGGAGGCGTTCCTCGCGGCGGGCGCGCCCGTGCGGGTCCTGGACGACCTGTCCCGGCCGGGCGTGGAGCAGAACCTCCGCTGGTTGCGTCGGACGTACGGGTCCGGGCTGGAGTTCGTCCGGGCCGACGTGCGGGACGCCGAGGCCGTCCGCTCGGCCGTCCGCGGGTGCCGCAGGGTCTATCACTTCGCCGCCCAGGTCGCGGTGACCACGAGCCTCACCGGCCCGGTCGCCGATTTCGAAACCAACGCCCGCGGCACCCTGAACGTGCTGGAGGCCGTGCGGGCCGAGCAGGACCGCGGCCGGGCCGTGCCGCTGCTGTTCACCAGCACGAACAAGGTCTACGGCGACCTCGGCGGGGTCGAAACCCGGCGGGAGGGGGACCGCTACCGCCCGGCCGACCCGGACCTCGCCCGACGCGGGGTCAGCGAGGGACAGCCGCTCGACTTCCACAGCCCCTACGGGTGCAGCAAGGGGGCCGCCGACCAGTACGTGCTGGACTACGCCCGCACCTACGGGCTGCCGGCGACCGTGTTCCGCATGAGCTGCATCTACGGCCCCCACCAGTTCGGCACGGAGGATCAGGGGTGGGTCGCCCATTTCGCCCGCACGGCACTGCGGGGGGAGACGATCACCTTCTACGGCGACGGACGGCAGGTGCGGGACCTGCTCCACGTCTCCGACCTGGCCCGGGCGATGAGGGCGGCGCTGGACGAGCCGGAGCGGACCGCCGGGCGGGCGTTCAACGTCGGCGGGGGACCGGCGAACGCCGTCAGTCTGCGGCAGGTCGTCGCGCGGCTGGGCGACCTGGCCGGCGAGGAGACGCCGACCGCCGCCGACGCCTGGCGGACCGGCGACCAACGGTGGTACGTCTCCGATACGACGGCGTTGCGGGAGGCCCTCGGGTGGGCGCCGCGCGTCGAATGGCGGGACGGCCTGGCCGACCTGTACCGCTGGCTGGGCGAGCACGTGGAAACGGACCGTCGCCCCGCCGCCGAAGCCCCGCCGCGGACCGCGGCGACCGCCCGGCGTCCCGACGCGGCCGCCCACGTTCCCGCGGCGACCGCCGTGCCGGCCGGGGCGGCGTCGTGAGGGCGGCCGTCATCTCCTCCCCCGGCAGGATCGAACACGCCGACGTCCCCACGCCCGATCCCGCCGCCGGCGAGGTGCGCGTGCGGCTGGAAGGATGCGGCGTCTGCCATTCGAACCTTCCGGTGTTCGAGGGCCGCGACTGGTTCGATTACCCCCGGCCCCCCGGCAGCCCCGGGCACGAGGGCTGGGGCGTGATCGACGCGATCGGCCCGGGCGTCGTCGACCGGGCGGTCGGCGACCGCGTCGGCTTCCTCTCCGAGGCGGCGTACGCGGAGTACGACGTCGCCCCCGCCGACCAGACGACGCTGCTGCCCGCCGACGATCTCGGCCCCCGGCGGCCCTTTCCCGCCGAGCCGCTCGCCTGTGCGGCGAACGTCTTCGCCCGCTCCGGCGTGGAGCGCGGGGCGAAGGTCGTGGTGGTCGGCGTCGGCTTTCTGGGCGCCGCCCTCGTCCGGCTGGCGACGGACGCCGGGGCGGAGGTCGTCGCCGTGAGTCGGCGGGACTTCTCGCTCGAAATCGCCAAGGGTCAGGGGGCGACGCACGTCGTCCCGCTCCGCGAGGCGCAGCCGACGATCGCCGCGGTCCGCGAACTCATCGGGCCGGAGGGGGCGGACGTCGTCCTCGAATGCACCGGCCTGCAGGGGCCGCTGGACGTGGCCGCCGAACTGGTCCGCGTCCGCGGCCGGCTGGTGATCGCCGGCTTTCACCAGGACGGCCTGCGGACGATCAACCTGCAAAGCTGGAACTGGCGGGGCATCGACGTGGTGAACGCCCACGAGCGGGACCCCGCGCTCTATGTCCAGGGGATGGAACGGGCCGCGGCGCTGGTCGCCGAGGGCGTGCTCGACCCGGCGCCGCTGCTGACCCACCGGTTCGCCTTCGCGGACATCGCCGACGCCTTCGCCGCCCTGCGGGACCGCCCGGACGGCTTCCTGAAGGGCTGGCTGGACTTCGGCCCCGCCCCCATCGCTGCCGCCCCCAACGACGGGGGCCGGTGATGCGCGTGCTCATGACGGCCGACACCTGTGGCGGGGTCTGGACGCAGGCGGTCGAACTCTGCCGCGGGCTTAGCGAGCGGGGCCACGCCGTCGCGCTGGCGACCTCCGGCGGCCTGCCGACCGACGATCAGCGGGCGGCGGTCGCGGCACTCCCCCGGGTCGCGCTCCGCCCGACGAACTTCAAACTGGAATGGATGCCCGACGCCGCCGCGGAGGTGCGGGCGTTCGGCGAGACGCTGCTCCGACTGTGCGAGGCGACGGCGCCGGACGTGGTGCACCTCAACGAGTTCTCCCACGGGGCCCTCGACTTTCGCGCCGGCGGCCGCCGGGTTCCGACGCTCGTCGTCGGCCACAGCGACGTGCTGAGCTGGCACGCCGCGGTCCGGGGAAGCGACGCCGGGCCGGAGTGGGACGGCTACCGCCGCGCGGTGCGGGCGGGGCTGGCGGGGGCGGACCTCGTCGCCGCCCCGACCGCGTGGATGCTGGACGAACTGAAAGCCCGCTTCGGCCCGTTCGCGGCCTCGACCGTGCTGACAAACGGGCTGGGCGCGGCGCCGGAGGTGCGGACGTCCGAAGCTCCGGCCGACGCCGATCGCGAGCCGTTCGTCTTCTCCGCCGGACGGTACTGGGACGAGGGGAAGAACGTGGCGGCACTCGGGGCGGTCGCGGAGCGGCTGGACTGGCCGGTGCGGCTCGCCGGGTTGCCGGCGCCGGACGGCGAGGCGACCCCGCCGGCGGGCGTGCGGTTCCTCGGCCGTCTGTCCTCCGACGAGATCGCCGCCCAGTACGCCATCGCCGGGCTGTACTGCCTGCCGGCGAAGTACGAACCGTTCGGGCTGACCCCGCTGGAGGCCGCCCGCGGCGGGTGCCCGCTCGTGCTGGGGGACTGCGCCAGTCTGCGGGAGGTGTGGGGCGACGCCGCCGCGTTCGTGCCGCCGGACGATCGAGAGGCGCTGGCCCGCACGCTGAACCGCCTGATCCGCGACCCCGCCGCCCGCCGCGACCTCGCCGCCCGGGCCGCCCGCCGGGCCGCCCGCCTCACCCGGACCGCCATGACCGACGCCTACCTCGCGGCCTACCGCACGCTGACGGACGGACCGTCCGACGGAACCGAACCCCTCCGGCCGCCGCGGGCGGTCGGCCGGACGGTCAATCAGGCGCCCGCACCGAGCCGCGAACCGGCGGGGGTCGCCTGATGCGGCTCGTCGTGTTCACGCACTCCGTGGCGTCCGACTGGAACCACGGCAACGCCCACTTTCTGCGGGGCGTGGCCCGGGCGCTGCACGCCCGCGGCCACGCGGTCGAGACGTTCGAGCCGAGCGACGGCTGGAGCCTGCAAAATCTGCTGACCGACCACGGCCTCGCCCCGCTCAGCGAGTACCGCGAGGTCTTCCCGGACCTGCCGGCGAAGTTCTACGACCCGGAGGCCCGGCGGTTCGACGGCGAGCCGCTGGACGCCGTGCTGGACCGGGCGGACGCGGTCCTGGTGCACGAGTGGAACGCCCCGGAGTTCGTCGCCCGCCTCGGCAAGCGGCGGCGGGAGCGCGGCGGGTTTCGCCTGCTGTTCCACGACACGCACCACCGGGCCGCCTCCGCCCCGGAAGCGATGCGGAAATTCGACCTGTCCGGCTACGACGGCGTGCTGGCGTTCGGGGAGGTGATCCGCGAACTTTACCTGCGGAACGGCTGGACGGACCGGGCCTGGACCTGGCACGAGGCCGCCGACACGACGCTGTTCAACCCGCCCGCCGAGCCGACGGAACCGGAACGCGATCTGGTGTGGGTCGGCAACTGGGGCGACGGGGAACGCACCGCCGAACTGCGGGAGTTCCTGCTCGAACCGATCGGCCGGCTGGGGCTGTCCGCCCGGGTGCACGGCGTCCGCTATCCCGCCGCGGCCCGCGAGGCCCTCGCCGAGGCCGGCGCCGAGTACGCCGGCTGGCTGCCGAACCACCGCGTCCCCGCCGCCTTCGCCCAGGCCCGGGCGACGGTGCACGTGCCCCGCCGGCCATACGTCGAGGCGCTGCCGGGCGTGCCCACCATCCGGCCGTTCGAGGCGCTGGCCTGCGGCCTGCCCCTGGTGTGCAGCCCGTGGGAGGACGCCGAGGGCCTGTTCAGGCCGGGCCGGGACTACCTCCTCGCCCGGGACGGCGAGGAGATGCAACGCCACCTGCGGGCCGTGCTGGAGGACGACGCCCTCGCCGCGAACCTCCGCGAACACGGCCGCGAAACGATCCTCGCCCGGCACACCTGCGGGCATCGGGCGGACGAACTGCTGACGATTCTCGACGAACTGGGGACCGGCGGACTGTGACGCGCTCCACAAATCACGCCGGATTGAACGTCGCGTTCTTCGGGTCGTCGCTCGTTTCAGCCTACTGGAACGGGGCGGCGACGTATTACCGCGGCATCATCCGGGCGCTCGCCGAGCGCGGGCACCGGGTGACGTTCTACGAGCCGGACGCCTTCGGCCGGCAGCAGCGCCGGGACATGCCGGACCCGCCCTGGGCGACGGTCGTGGTGTATTCGGCCGACGGCGAGGACGACGTGCGGCGGCAGTTGGACGCCGCGGCGTCGGCGGACGTGATCGTGAAGGCCAGCGGGGTGGGGGTGTTCGACGAACTGCTCGAAGCCGCCGTGCCGGAATTGGGCGGGCCGCGGACGCTGCGGATCTTCTGGGACGTCGACGCCCCCGCGACCCTCGCCCGCGTTCGGGGGCGGGAGGGCTCCGCGGAGGGGCCGGACCCGTTCGGCCGGCAGATCCCGCGGTACGACGCCGTGTTCACCTACGGCGGCGGCCCGCCGGTGGTGCGGGCCTACGAGGCCCTCGGCGCCCGCCGCTGCGAGCCGATCTACAACGCCCTCGATCCCAGCACCCACCACCCGGCGCCGCCGGACCCGCGGTTCGCGGCGGACCTCACGTTCCTCGGCAACCGCCTGCCGGACCGCGAGGCCCGGGTCGCGGAGTTCTTCCTGAACGCCGCCCGGGCCCTGCCGGAGCGCCGCTTCCTGCTGGGCGGCAGCGGCTGGGAGGAGGGGATCGACCTGCCGCCGAACGTCGCGCCGCTGGGCCACGTGTCCACCAACGACCACAACGCCCTGAACCGCACGCCGTTGGCGGTGCTGAACGTCTCCCGCGAGAGCATGGCGGCCACCGGCTACAGCCCGGCGACGCGGGTGTTCGAGGCCGCGGGGGCCTCCGCCTGCCTCGTCACCGACGCCTGGGAGGGGATCGAACTGTTCCTCGAACCGGACCGCGAAGTCCTCGTCGCCGACAGCGGCGAGGCGGTTGCGGAACACCTGCGCTCGCTGACCCCGCAGCGGTCCCGGGAGATCGGCGAGGCGGCGCTGCGGCGGGTGCTCGCCGAGCACACCTACGACCGCCGCGCCGTGCGGGTGGAGGAGTTGTTGACGGGGGAACTCGCCCGCCGCGGAACGGGGGATCGGTAATGCGCATCGTCGTCTTCGGCCTGTCGATCACCTCCAGTTGGGGCAACGGCCACGCGACCACCTTCCGGGCGCTGACGAAGGCCCTGCACGCGGCGGGGCACTCCGTCCTGTTCGCGGAGCGGGACGTGCCCTGGTACGCGAGCCACCGCGATCTGCCGGACCCGCCGTTTTGCGAACTGGCGCTGTACGGCTCGGTCGGCGAGGCCCGGGAGCGGTTCGCCGCGGACGTGCGGGACGCGGACGCGGTCGTCGTCGGCAGCTACGTGCCGGACGGCGTGGCGATCGGGGAGTGGGCGACCGAAACCGCCGGCGGAACGACCGCCTTCTACGACATCGATACCCCCGTGACGCTGGCCAAGCTGGCCGCGGGCGATCACGAGTACCTCGCCCCGGCGCTGATCCCGAAGTACGACGTCTATCTGTCCTTCACCGGCGGGCCGACGCTGACGCGGTTGGAGCGGGAATTCGGCTCCCCCGCGGCCCGGCCGCTGTATTGCAGCGTCGATCCCGACCTCTACCGTCCCGACGACGGCGTGCCGCGGGATCTGGACCTCGGCTATCTGGGCACCTGGTCGGCGGACCGCCAGCCGACGGTGGATCGCTTCCTGATCGAAACCGCCCGCGCCTTGCCGGAGCGCCGCTTCGCCGTCGCCGGCCCGCAGTACCCGGAGTCGATCGACTGGCCGGCGAACGTGGACCGGACCGACCACCTGCCGCCCGCCGAGCACGCCCGGTTCTACAACCGCCAGCGGTTCACGCTGAACGTCACCCGGGCGGACATGATCGCGGCCGGCTACGCCCCCAGCGTGCGGCTGTTCGAGGCCGCCGCCTGCGGCACGCCGGTCATCTCCGACCGCTGGGCCGGCCTGGACGAACTGCTGACGCCCGGGGAGGAGATCCTCATCGCCGATTCCCCCGCCGACGTGCGGCGCTGGCTGACGGAGGTGTCGGAGGAGGAACGCGCCGCGATCGGCGCCGCGGCCCGCCGCCGGGTCCTCGCCGAACACACCGCCGAGCGTCGGGCCGCCGAACTCGTCGCTCACCTGTCGGAGCGGCCGGCGCCGCCCGCCGGCCCGTCCCGCTGACCGCTTCCTGCCGCGCCCGTTTTCTTCATGACGCTCCAGTCCTCCGCCGCGCACCTCCCGCCGGAAGCCCCGGCCGGCCCGTGGTTCCATAACCTCACGCTGCCCGGGGCCGACGGGAAGCCGTTGCAGACGGCCCCGGACCACCCGCTGGGCGATTTTCCCCGCTTCAAATGGGAGGCGATCGCCCGGCACGTGCCGGAGGACCTCACCGGCGTGCGAGCGCTGGACGTCGGCTGCAACGCGGGCTTCTACAGCTTCGAACTGGCGAAGCGGGGGGCGACCGTGCTGGGCATCGACCACGACCCCCGCTATCTGGAGCAGGCCCGCTGGGCCGCCGAACGGCTCGCCCTGCCGAACCCGCCGACCTTCCGCCCCGGCAGCGTGTACGATCTGTCGCGCGTCGCCCCCGGCGAGCCGGAACGCTTCGAATTGGTGTGGTTTATGGGCGTCCTGTACCATTTGCGATACCCTTTGTTGGCGCTGGATCTGTTGGCGGAACGGACGGCCCCCGGCGGAACGCTCCTGTTCCAAACGCTGACCCTGCCCGGCGGGGAGGGGCCGCGTGGGGGGGCGGCGGATCCGGACAACGTCCGCCTCCACGAGCGCCCGGCCCTGCGGACCCCCGGCTGGCCGACGCTGGCGTTGATCGAGGACCGATTCGAAGACGATCCGACCAACTGGTTCCTGGCCGACGCCCCCGCCTGCCGGGCGATGCTGCGTACGGCCGGGTTTGAAATCGACGCCGAAATCCCCGATCAGGAGGTGTTCGTCTGCCGCCGACGGACCGACGAAGGAGAGCGGGACGCCCGGCGTCGCGCCGAACTCCGGGCCGCCGTGGGAGCCCTCCCCGCCGCAGCGGCGCCCCTTCAAGACTGATTTCCCTCGGAAAGGAGCGATCGCAGGTGTTCCCGAACGACGCCTCCTGTGAGACAGACGCCCCGGATCGCGCAGAGCCCCGTTCGAGGACGTTTCGCTGGCCCTCGTGCGAACTGTCGTACGACGCCCGGACGGGCGTCGTGATGACCCGCTACCGCGACGGCAAAACCAGCGGTTGCGGCCCGATCCCGGACGACGTCGTTCACGCGGACCGCCTGGGCATCACGCCGGCGCATCACCGTCTCGTGCACGAGTTGACGCACCACATCGTCGGGTTCCGCTACTACCGGGACCCGAACGGTTCGAAGGTGATCTGGCGGGACGCCCACGGCACCTGGTCGGAGACCCCGCAGGTGAAGCCCGGCTGGAACGAGAACGCCCAGGAAGAGTGGTTCGTGCAGGCCGTCGCCTACGCGGCGCTCGACAGGCTGCCGGAGGGGGACGCCGACGCCGACAACCTCCGATGGGCGCTGGTGGACCTGTCGGAACGGGCCGACCCCGACGCCGTGATCGGGGAGGTGCGAGACCTGCTCGGCCGCGAGGGTCCCGTCGTCGAATGCGAGGGCGTCCGCCCGCCCGCCCGCCCGGGAGGGGCGGGACGCGGCCCCTCGTCCGTGACGGCCGCGGGGAGGACGTAGCCGCGACTACGGGAGCGACGGGGGTTCGGCCGGTAGATTCTCGGGGATGTCCGAGCGCCCCGCCCCCGCCCCGCCGCGCCCGCCGGGGGCGGCGCCGCACCGCCATCGGCGGACGCGGAAGGATCACGCCACGGAGGTCGCGGAGGACTACGTCGAGGCGATCGCCGAACTCATCAGCAAACGCGGGGAATGCCGGGTGTCGCACCTGGCGGAGCGGTTCTCCGTCAGCCACGTAACCGTCACCCGCACCGTCGGCCGGCTGGTGCGGGACGGCCTCGCGGAGACCACGCCCCGGGCGCCCATCACCCTCACCCCGGCCGGGGCCGAACTGGCCGCGGCCTGCCGCGATCGGCACGCCGCGGTCCTGCGGTTCCTGCTCGCCCTCGGCGTGCCGGAGGCCGTCGCCCAGGTCGACGCGGAGGGCATCGAACACCACGTCAGCCCGGAAACCCTGGCCGCGATGCGGGGTTTCACGGCGGCGAAGCCGGACGCCTGACGCGGGCCCCCGACGGGTCGCGGAGCGTTACCGCGACGAAGGCGGCTCCGGCGGGATCGGGGCGCCGTGGGGGTCGGTGGCGGGGGCGTCGGTGGCGGCGTCGAGGGCGTCCCGCAGGCGGCGGTCGGTGAAGTGCTCCAGCCGGTGGGCGGTCGCGTGGACCTCCTCCGGGGGCCGGTCGGCGTGGGTGGCGAGGTACTCCTCCCACAGCCGGTGGGACCGCACCACCCCGCCGGCGAGCTCCGCCCCCGCGGGGGTGAGCGTCACGCCGGCGGCGGTCTTTCGGATCAGCCGCCGCCGCCGCAGATCCCGAAGCGTGCGGGGGAACGCGACCCGGCTCGCCCCCAGGATCTTCCGCAGCGTGCGGGGGTCGGCGGGGCCGGGCTCCTCCCCTTCGTCCGCCCGCTCCCGCAGGCGGTAGAGCAGCGCCAGCACGTCGTCGGCGACCACGCGGCGGGAGAGCCGCCGCCGCCGCCAGGCCCGCGTCAGCAGGCCGTGGCGGGGGCTGAAGATCAGGCAGAGAACCAGCAGCGCCCCCGCGGCGACGGCCATCATGCCCGCCGTCGTGGCGCTGCGGAGGCCGAACCAGCCGGGGACCTCCAACGCCGCCACGTGCCCCAGCCCCGCCGAGAGGACGGCCAGCAGCACGCTGAGGCCCACCATCACGGCCAGCCGGTCCGTCAGCAGATACGCCGCGGCCGGCGGGACGACGAACATCGCCACCACCAGGACGCTGCCGACGCTCTCGAAGCTGGCCACGGCCGTCACCGCCACCAACACCATCAGGGCCAGGTGCATGACCCCCGCCGGGAAGCCGGCGGTCGTGGAGAGCGCCGGGTCGAACGAACTGATCTTCAGCTCCTTGAAGAACGACAGCACGAACGCCGCGTTGACCAGCGTCACGGCGCCGAGCGTCGCGACGGCCCGCGGGACTTCGATCCCCAGCACGGCGATCGGGTCGTAGGGCGTCAGTTCGATCGCCCCGTACAGCACGCAGTCCGCGTCGAGGTCCACCCGGTCCGCCGCCCGCACGATCATCACCAGGCCCAGGGCGAACAACGACGTGAACACCACCCCCATCGAGGCCCCCTCGTCCACCCGGCCGTAACGGCGGATCCACTCCGTGAACACGGTCGTCAGCGCCCCGGCGACGACGGCGCCCACGAACATCGGCAGGCTGCTGCGGGACTCGCTGAGAAAGAAGGCGATCGCCAGCCCGGGCAACACGGCGTGGGTGATCGCGTCGCCCAGCAGCGTCATCCGGCGGAGCACGAGGAAGTTGCCCAGCAGGGCCGACGCCGCCGCGCACAACGCCCCGGCGAGCACGATCCAGCCGTCGAGGAACCAGTCCCAGTTGCTCATCGCCCGGCCCCCGCGGCCCCGGGCTGGGGCGTCAGGTCCGGCGCCGCGTCCGGGGCGTGGGAGGCGGCGCCGTCGAGGAGGGACTCCAGTTCGGCGACGACCTCCGGCTCCAGCACGTCGCCGATCGCGTCGGCGGCCCGGTCGACGCGGCCGGGGGCGGCGTCGGCGTAGGTTTCGAGGTACAGCTCCCAGAGCCGGCGCTGGCGGAGCGCGCGGGCGGCCTCGGCCCGGCCCGGTTCGGTCAGCCGCACACGGCCGTCGGTCCGGTCAAGCAGGCCCGCCGCCGACGCCCGGCGGAGCGCCCGCCCCAACCGGCCGGCGGTCCAGTCGAGGTTCCGTTCCAATTCGTCCTCCCCCGCCCCGCCGGCGCCGGCCTCGGACAGGGCGAACAGCAGGCGTTGGCGGTCCACGGAGCGGTTCAGCGCCCGCCGCTTGCGAACCCGCACCAGCGCCCCGCGGGAGGCCCCGAACACCAGGCTGAGCAGGAAGATCGCCGCCCCGGTCAGCACGATCATCGGCCCGGACGGCAGCCGGGAGAACAGGGCGCTGACCACCGCCCCCAGCCCGCCGCTGACCGCCCCGATCGCCGCGGAGACGGCGAACATCGGGCCCAGCCGGTTCGTCCAGAACCGGGCCGCCGCCGGCGGGGTGATTAGCAGGGCGACCATTAAGATGAGCCCCACGGCCTGCAGGCCGACGATCGTGACCACCACGACCGCCGCCATCAAAATCATGTCTAAAACCGCCACCGGATAGCCCCGCGCCCCGGCGAAGCCGTCGTCGAAGCAGAGCAGCTTGAACTCTTTGAACAGCGCCAGGCAGGCGACCGCGCAGAGGGCCCCGGCGGCGGCGATAAATTGCACGTCGGCCCGGCCCATGGAGGCGGTTTTGCCGTAGATGAAGGACTCCAGCCCGGCCGCGTTGCCGCCGCCGGTCTGCTGGGCGACGCTCAGCAGGGCGACGCCGGCGCCGAAGAAAACGCTCAGCACGATGCACAGGGCGGCGTCCTCCTTCAGCCGGGTGACGCGGACGAGCAGCAGAATCCCGCCGACCCCCAGCAGCCCGCTGACGGTCGCCCCGGCCAGCAGCACGGCCAGCGACTTCCCCTCCCCGCCCCACGCCGCCGCGGCGAGGAACGCCGCCGCGATGCCCGGCAGGGCGGCGTGGCTGAGGGCGTCGCCCAACAACGCCCGCTTCCGCAGCAGGGTGAAGCTGCCGACCATCCCCGCGGCCAGGCCCAACAGCGTCGCCCCGAGGACCACCACGCGGACGTTGTAGTCCTCCAACAGCATCACCCGCCGGACCGTCTCCCACGACGGCCACGTCGGCGCCCGCCCGGCCAGCGACCCCCGCATCGGTTCCCCCGGCGCCGCCGCGACCGCCGCCGACGGGGCGAGCAGCGCCGCGAGCAGGACGCTCAGCGCCCAGCGCCCGAGGCGGGATCGGCCGGCGCTCACAGCGAGCCCTCCCGGCGTCGCATGGTCGCGGCGACGTCGTCCAGCAGGGTCAGCCGTCCGCCGTAGGTCTTCTGCAGGTTCTCCGGGGTGAAGACCGACGCGACCGGCCCCTGGGCGACCACCCGCATGTTTAACAGCACGACGTGATCGAAATACTCCGGCACCGTTTGCAGGTCGTGGTGCACGGCGACGACGGTGCGGCCGCGGGCCTTCATCTCGTTGAGTAATTCGACGACGGCCCGCTCCGTGGCGGCGTCGACGGCGGCGAAGGGTTCGTCCATCAGGTACAGCTCCGCGTCCTGCACCAGCGCCCGGGCCAGGAAGGTCCGCTGCTGTTGGCCGCCGGAGAGCTGGCTGATCTGCCGGTCGGCGAGCTCCCCGATGCCCACCCGCTCCAGCGCCGCCCGGGCCCGCTCCCGGTGCTTTTTTCGGACCGGCAGGCACCAGCCGATCTCGCGGTACAGCCCCATCGTCACCACATCTAACGCGTTGACGGGAAAGTCCCAGTCGACGCTCTCCCGCTGCGGCACGTAGCCGACGCGGCCGCGGACTTTGCGATAGGGCTGCCCGAAGAACTCGACCCGGCCGGAGGCCCGCGGGATCAGGCCCATCGCCGCTTTTAATAACGTGCTCTTGCCGGCGCCGTTGGGGCCGACGATCGCCACCAGCGAGCCGGCCGGGGCCTCCATCCGCACGTCCCAGATCACCGGTCGGCGGTCGTAGGCGACGGTCAGATCGCG
This sequence comes from Alienimonas sp. DA493, assembly GCF_043951915.1. NCBI lineage: Bacteria > Pseudomonadati > Planctomycetota > Planctomycetia > Planctomycetales > Planctomycetaceae > Alienimonas > Alienimonas sp. DA493. The sequence goes on from NZ_JBINJD010000029.1 coordinate 13,866, forward strand.
GACCGACAGCGGCGCCGGGCCGCCGCCGGGGGGGGCGCCGTTTTGGAGAGCAGCGGGAGCGGTCATTCCGACAGCTCGCCGCCGAACCCGCCGGCCGGGGCCTCGCCGCCGAGGGCCCGGGCGACGGTCGTGAGGTTGTGGTCCAGCATGCCGATATAAGTGCCCTCGTACGTCCCCGCCGGGCCGGTGGCGTCGGAGAACAGCTCTCCGCCGACGGTCACCTCGTGGCCCCGGGCCCGGGCGCCCTCCACCAGCGAGTCCACGCTTTTGCGGGGCACGCTGCTCTCCACGAACACCGCCCGCACGTTTTTCTCGACCAGCAGGTCGACCAGTTCGGAGACCCGCTGCAGCCCGGCTTCGGACTCCGTGGAGATCCCCTGCACCCCCTGGACGTTCAGCCCGTAGGCCCGGCCCATGTAGTTGAAGGCGTCGTGCGAGGTGACCAGCACGCGGCCGCCCTCGGGGATCGAACCGATCACCCGTTTGCCGTAGGCGTCCAGTTCCGCGAGCCGTTGTCGATAGGCGGCGGCGTTGGCGGCGTAGTCGGCGGCGTGCTCCGGGTCGTGCTCCGCCAGGGCGGCGGCGACGACGCCCACGCACTGCGACCAGGCGGCGACGTCCATCCAGACGTGGGGGTCGGCGTGCCCGGCGAGGTCGTCCGGCTCCAGCAGGTAAGATTCGTCGATCGCCTCCGTCACGGCCACGACCGGCCGGGAGCGGGCCATTCGCACCAGCACGTCGGTCATTTTTCCCTCCAGCAATAAACCGGAGTAGAAGACCACGTCCGCCGAGCCCAGCAGCCGCACGTCGTCCCGCGTGGGTTTATAGAGGTGCGGGTCGACGCCGGCGCCGAACAGCTGCGTGACCTCGACGTGCTCCCCGCCGACGTTCCGCACGAGGTCGGCGACCATCCCCGTCGTCGCCACCGCCCGCACCGGCCCGTCGCCGGCGGCCCGGTCGCCGGACGCGTCGCCGCTTGCGGCGTCGGTGCACCCGACCGCCGTCAGGGCGACGACGGCCGCGAGGGCGAGGGGGGCGATCGGGAACGACAGCGGGAACGACGCGATCACCGGCGGCGGGTGTGGACAGCGGGGGCGGACAGGAACGGCGGGCGCATTGTAGCGATGGCTACATCGCCGGGCCAGAGCGCCGCGCCGTCCATCTTGCCGCAGGGAGCCCTGACAGCCCGGGACGCGAGCCGGCGTGCCCCGCGGGCGGCCGCCGGGGGAACGTCAGTCTTCGACTGGGAGCGGGACGGGCATCGGGGCCGGTTGGGGCGCCGGGGCGGGCGCCGGGGGCGGCTCCAGCAACTCCTCGGGCCGGGCCGCGGGGGTGGCGGCGGTGGCGGCGGTGGCGGCGGCGAGCTCGGCGACCGCGATCCAGTAGCCGTGCCGGGCCGCGGCCAGCGACTCGGCGGCGGCGGCCGCGGCGGCCTCCCGCAGGTTCAGGATCAGCAGGTCGCTCTCGCCCAGCTCGAAGGCCCGCACCTCCGCCTCCCGCAGCCGCTCGGCCAGCTCGACGCCGATCTCCGCCTGCTCGATCTGCCGGCGGGCGGCCTCCAGGGCGGCGAACGCCAGTTGCACCTCCACCGCCGCCTTGTCCGCGGCGAACCGCTGCTTGACGGTCAGCTGGGCGATCTTCGCCTCCACCTGGGCCGCCTTGCCGCGGGCCTTGCGGCGCTGGAGCGGCACGCTGAACACCACCGCGGTGTCCAGTTCCAGCGGCTGCTTGTCCCCCTTGGAACTGCTCAGTTCGCCCACGTCCTGGCTGACGATCAGGCCGGCGTCCAGTTCGGGCAGCAGGTCGTTGCGGGCCTCGGCGAGGGCGACGCCCTGCTGGTCCCGGGCCAGCCGCAGGGACGCCAGTTCCGGCCGCCGCGACAGCGCCTCGGAGATCAGCGCCTCCACCGGCGGGAGGGCACCGGCGGGGTCGGGGAAGCGGCCGGGCAGCAGGTCGTCCTCCGGCGCCAGCGGGACGCCCCCGGGGCCGCGGAGGTACAGCGAGAGCTTGGCGGCGGCCTGCCGGAACTTCCGCTCGGCGTCGATCACCTTGCTGCGGCGGGCGGCGATCAAGCGGTCGTTGTCCTGCAACGTGATCGGGGCCTTCTCGCCGGCCCGCACCTGGGCCTCCAGCCCCTCGGTGCGGTCCAGGGAGAGGTCCAGCAGCCGCTCGGAGACGGCGAGCAGCCGCCCGGCCAGCACCCAGTCCCAGTAGGCCACGGAGCCGTTCAGCACCGCGTCGAGCTGGGCGGCGGCGACGGCCGGGTCGGCGGCGGCCCGCTCCAGGGCGGCGGTCCGCACGGCGGCCCGCCGGGCGTCGATGCGGCGATCCTGCAACAGCGGGACGGTGAAGCCCGCTTTGAACTCGCCGCCGTCGTTCGTCTGCCGTTCCTTGTACCACGGCTCGAAGGCGCCGCGCCCGATCCGGTAGCCGGCGAACACGTCGCCCCCGCCCAGCAGCGGCTGCTCGACGCCGACGGCGTGTTGGTAGTTTTCGTAGTACCCCAGCGGGGCGAGCTCCTGCGACGCTTTGAGCTTGGTGTCGAACGCCCCCTCCGCCTCGACGACCAGTCCGGCGGCCAGCCGCCGATTGAGGGCGGTCTCCTCCAACACCGGGTAGGTCGCCAGCACGGACGCCGTCACGTCTTCGAGCCGCAACTCCGGCCCGGGCTCGGGCGAGGGACGGTCGAGGTCCGGCGGGTTGGCGCCGGCAGTGCCGGCGTCGCCCCGGCGGCGCCCGCCGAGCAGCGGGGTCGGCAGGACGGCGTCCGGGTCGAGGTCCGGCGTGCCGCGGGGGCGGTTCACTCCGCCGCCGGCGTCGCCGGCGCCCGTGCCGGCGCCGGGGGCGGCGCCGAGGTCGCCCGGCTCCTGACCGACCTCGCCGGGGTCCGCCGGTTCGAGAGGCCCGGCGGAGGGGGCGTCGCCGACGCCGGTCTGCAGCGGACCGGCCGACGGGGAGTCGCCGGTTTCGGTCTGCAACGGCCCGGCGGAGGGCGCAGCGGAGGGGTCGGCGGCGGCCTCGCCGGCGGCGGTCCCGCCGGCCCCGAACTCCTGTCGGGCGAAGGCGGCGGGGGCGACGCGGCCGGCGGACCCGCCCGCGTCGGCCTGGGCGAGGGCCGGGCGGACCGCATCGCGACCGGCGGCGGGGACCGCCGGGCCGGCAAGCGCCGGTCGCGGGGTCGGGTTCCCCCCGTCGTACGTCGTGAACAGCCGCCCGCCGCCGCAGCCGGCGGCGAAGCCGGAGGCTCCCAGCAGGGCCAGGGCGACCCCGCGGTGCAGACGACGGGCGGCGGGGGACAAGGCGTTCACCCCGTCCGGTTCGGCCGCGACGGCCGGGCGGCGACACCCGGCCCGCCCCCGCACGCCGGGTCGCCCGCCGTTCGCCCCCCTTACCGAGCCCCCCCGGTCACTTCCCCTTGCCCAAATCCACGGGCTTCATCCCGCCCTTCGCCTCCTTCCCGCCGGCCCCGTCGCCGGGGGCGTCGGTGAGCACCGGGGGGAAGCCGTTCATGCGACGCCAGAGTTCGTAGCCGAGGGCGACCTCGTTCAGCAGCACCCAGCCGTTGGCCCGCACGCCCTGGCGGAGGAAGCGGTCGTCCGGCCAGGGATCGTCGTCCGGGTCGGGGACGACCAGGGTGCGGAACCGGCCCTTACCGTCGTCGACGGCGTCGACGCTGGCGACTTCCCCGCCGAAGGTGCCCACCGCCACGCTGGGCCAGCCGGCGAACTGCACCGCCGGCCAGCCCTCGAACTGCAGCCGCACCTTCCGGCCGGGGGTGACCAAGGGGGCGTCGTTGCCGTCGAGCCAGATCTGCACGGCCCGGTCCGCGTCCTCGGGGACGAGCACGAACAGCGGATCGCCCTTCTTCACCAAGGCGCTGCCGCCGTCGGCGAACAGCTGGGTAATGATCCCGGCCTGCGGAGCGACGACTCGTTGGGTTTGCTGTTTGGCGAGTTTCGACTCCGCGTCCAGCAGGTAGGTTTCCGCCTTCGCGACCTCCGCTCCCGCCTTCTGCAGTTCGCTTTCGGCCTTGGCGACGTCGGAGAGGCTTTTTTCGACCTTGGCCTTCACCTCGTCGATCTTGGCCTGCAACTCCCGCTCCTTGGCGGGGCGGAGGCTCCGTTTGGCCTGTACGACGAGCTTGGCGTCCTCGAGGTACGCCTCGTGCTTGGCGACGTCCGCGGCGGCCCCGCGAAACTTCTGCTCCGCCTCCTGGAACTTCGCCTCCGCCGCGAAGCCCTGCTTGAACAATTCGAGTTGTCGCTCGTAATCGGCCTCGGCCTGCACCAGCGCGGCCCGGGCCTTGGCGAGGGCCTGCTCCTCGGCCCGCACCTTCTGTTCGGCGCCCTCGATTTCCCGGTCTAAGGCGTCGAGGGTGTCCCGCAGCGCGTCCTGAAGGAACGTCAATTGGCTGCGGTTGCTCTCCACAACGCTCTGCGAGGCGGCAACGCCCCGCCGGGCCGCCTCCCGGGCGGACTCGGCCAAGTTCACCTGATTGGCCGCCTGGTCCCGCTGCTGGGCGAGCCGGCTGAGCAGTTCGGGATCGACGTCGACCACCTCCACGATGAATTCGCCCTCCTCCACCCGGACGTTCTCGCGGATGCCCTCGGCCCAGCGCTCGATCACCCCTTCGATCCGGGCCTGCACGACCTGCTGACGGCCCTGCGGGTCGTAGGCCACCACCGACCCGCTGCCGGCGACCGTCTGGATCCACGGGGCCATGAGCATCGCCACGAAGGCCAGGACCAGCCCGCCCAGCAGGAACTTGCCGAACAGCCGCACCCGCCGGCTGGAGCGGGCCAGCCGCAATCCGGGCAGGGCGCGGTCCCGGTGATCGGGATCGCCAAGGTGGAAGGCGGAATGAGTGCGGTCTTCGAGCATGAACGAACCGTCGAGAATAAACGGACGCTGGACGGCGGGAGACGGGGGAACGCCGTACCGCCGTCAGGGGGCGCTCAACGTCAGGGCGCCCCGCATAATACGCGACACAGATGTCGTGCGTTGGGGACGTTCGCCGCGGAGAGAAAAATCCTACGGCTCCGCGGCGACGGGCGAGCCGTCCGGGCGGAGCGCCCGGTCGCAGGCGGCGGCGACCTCCGCCCGCCGGGTGAGCACCAGCGTGGCGTGGCCGCGGCCCCCGACCGGCCCGGCGGCGGCGGCGAGCAACTCCGCCGCCGTCTCGGAGGCGCAGCCGTCCAGCAGCGAGTCGATGACCAACAGACGCGGCCGGCCGGCGAGGGCCCGGGCCAGCATCAGCCGGCGGGCGTGGATCTCGCCCAGCGGCGCCCCGCCGTACCCCAGCGACGCGTCCACCCCGCCCGGCAGGGCGTCGACCCGCTCCGCCAGACCGACGCGCTTCAGCACGGCCCGCACGTCGGCGGCGGTCACGTCCGGCCGGCCGAGGTGCACGTTCTCCGCGACGGAGCCGGCGAACACCTCCGCCCCGCCGCCGGCCGACGCCCCCGCCAGCGCCACCCGCCGCCGCAGCGCGTCCGGTCGGTAGTCGGCCGGCGCCAACCCGTCCACTTCGACCCGCCCGCCGGCCGGGGCCCGGCGGCCGAACAGCGCCTCGGCCAGCGCCGTCTTCCCCGCCCCCGGCGGGGCCAGCACGCCGACGCACTCGCCGACCCGCAGCTCCAGGTTGAACCGCGCCCCGCCGCGGACGGTCACGTCCTCCAACCAGAGGATCGGCTCCTCGGCGCCCCGTCCGTCCTCGGCGCCCGCCGCGTCGCCCCGCCGGTCGACGCCGGTCAGGGCGCCGTCGGTGCGTTCGGTCGGCAGGGCGAACAGCACGCCCAGCTTGTCGCCGGCGGCGACGAGGTCGTACCACGCTTCCAGGTGCTTGCCGAGCTTCGAGAAGGAGCTGAGCACCAGCGTGACGATCAGCTCCGCGGCGACCAGCTGCCCCAGCGTGAGCCGCTGGTTGATGACCAGCCAGCCGCCCAGGCTCAGCAGGGCGGTCGCCGCGACCGCCTGGAGCCCCAGCGCGAAGGCCACCTGCCGGACCAGCACCCGGAAGTGATTGCGGCGGGCCTTGAGGTAATCCGCGGCGAGCCCGTCGGCCCGGTCGACGGCGAACCCGACCCCGTCGCCGTGCCGGAACGCCGTCTGGTTGGCCGCCAGTTCCTCCAGCCAGGCCGCCGTCCGGTACTTCTGCTTGGACTCATAGATCGCCGTCTTCACCGCCCCGCGGCCCAGCATGTAGGTGACGACCGTCATCAGCGTCAGCAGAACCAGGTCGAAGCCCAGCAGGTAGGGGTGATAGAAGGCGAGGATCCCCAGCCCGATGATCGCCCCCAGCACGAGGTTCAGCCCGTCCAGCAGCAGACCGGCGGCGACCTTCTGCACGGTCACCACGTCGAAGAAGCGGTTCACCAACTCCGGCGGGCTGTGCCCCGCCATGCCGTCGGCGGTCACCCGCGGCAGCCGCCGGGCGAGGTCCCCGGCGACCCGCACGAAGGTTCGCCGCTGGATCAGTTCCGCCACCCAGACCTGCAACAACCGCAACGCCGCCTGGAAGGCAAGGAAGCCGAACAGCACCGTCGCCAGCACGATGATCGGCTGGAGCAACCGCCCGAACGCCACCGTGCCGACGAGGCTTTCGACCGCGATCGGCGTGGCGAGGTTCAGCACGGCCACGAACAGGGCGAACACCGCGATCGCCCGGATGTCCCCCCGCTCCGGCCAGAACAGCGCCCGCAGCGTGGCGTAGGGCGAGAGATGCCCGCCGGCCTCCAGGCGTTGGGTGAGGTCCGCCCCGGCCCGGCCGGCGACAACCCACCGCACCGTCCCGCCCCGCCCCTCCCCGCGGCCGACCGACTCCGCGGCGGCGATCAGCCGCCTCAGGGGCCGCTCCTCCGTGTTCCCGTTGGAGAGCCGCAGCGTGCGTTTCCCGTCGGCCCCGGCGACCCACCAAGCGCCGCCGTCGTCGTCCACCTCGCCCCCTGCTCGGCCGGCGTCGGCGTCGTGCGGGAGGAACGTCATGGCGGCTCCGCCGTCGCGGACCAGCCCGGCGACCTCCGCCGGCTTAGCGTCGACGACCCGCACCGGCAGGTCCCGCGTCCGGGCCGCCTCCCGCGCCCAGCGCCACCAGGTCCGCGAGGCCCGTCCCGGGATCGCCCGCACCGCCTCGGCGGCGGCCCGCCGGGCCGACGCGGCGTCGTAGTCCCGGCCGCACAGTTCGGCGAACGACGCCAGCGCCTGCCCGCAGTTCGCCGACGCCACGGACGCCGCATCCGGACCGCCCGCCCAGAAATCCTCCTCCGCCTCGCTCTCCGACGGAACGGCGGTCGCCTCGAACACGGCCGACATCGGGGCGGACACTCCGGCGGGGGCGGCGAACAGCGGGGAACGGGGCGAGCCGGGCGGAAGTCTAACCCGAAACCGTTTTCGCGACAGGGCGACCGCCCGACGCGGCCCCGACCCCGATGCGGCCCCGGCCCCGATGCGGCCTCCCGCGACGACGCCGCCGCCGAACGGTAGGGTCGGGCGTTCCGCCGTTCGCCCCGGACCTTCGCCCCAGAACGATGCTCCGTCTCGCCGCCGCCGCCCTCGCCCTCCCGATCCCGGCGACGCTGCTCGCCGCCGCCCTCGCCCCGGCGGCCGAGCCGGCCGGGAAACCGGCCGACGCCCCGGCGGCCTGGGTCGTCGACTCGCCGGAGCAGTGGGAACGGGCCGCGGGGGAGGCGACGGCGGTCACCCTCGCCGACGGCCTGGCGACCTCCGCGGCGCCGGAGAGCCGCTTCTCCAGCGCCCTGAAGACGTACGAATCTCCGAGAAAGCCGGGGACGCTGACGTTCACGCAGTCCCCCGCCTGGGACGACTGGCGGGAGGTTCCCAACGTCGGCACGCCGGAGATGGCCGACGCCCCGGTGTTCGTCCCCGTCCAACCCGGCGACTACTGGCTGCTCGCCCGGCACAAGGACTTTAACGGGCCGGACGACGGCGGCTATCACGCCTGGCACAGCGAGGATATGAAAACCTGGACGCACCACGGCCCCGTCTGCGGCAAGCGGGAACGCTGGGTGACGACCGCCGAGTACGTCGACGGCGCGTTCTATATCTATTACGACTTCCCCAACGACGAGGACCCGCACCTGATCGTCGACCGCGATCTCCGCGACGGCAAGATGGGCGAGGACCGCGGGATGGCCTTCAACGACCCCTCGCACGGCTCCGACGCCGGCGTGCTCCGCGAGGAGGACGGGACCTTCCACCTGTTCTACGAGAACTGGGACCCGATCAACGCCAAGGCGCACTCCTGGGACTCCCCGCTGGCCGGCCGGGCCGTCAGCCCGGACGGCGTGCAGCCGTTCGAGCACGCCAACGTCGTCGTCGACGAACGCACGAACCCGACCGGCAAGACGGGCAAATACCGCCACCCCCACGGCACGTATCAATACGAGATCCACGAACCGGAGCAGAACGCCTACGGCGACTGGACGGCCATCAAAATCGGCGACCGCTACTACCTGTTCTGCGACTTCGATCCGGTCGGGGAGCACATCCGCGTCGGCCGCTGGACCAGCGACGCGTTGGATAAAAAGTTCGACTTCTGCGGCTCCTTCGGCGACGGCCACCCGGACCCGACCGTCGGCTTCGCCGAGGGGCAGTTCTACCTCATTCAGCAGCGGGCCGACGTGGACTTCGTCAGCCCCGGCCCGTGGGTCGGCGGCGTGCAGGCCCGGGCCGGCGTGGACGTCGACGGCGACGGCGCCGTCGATCAATGGACCGACTGGCAGGAGGTCCGCGAGACCTATCGCCAGAAGCCCGGCTTCGTGCGGTTGATCGAAAAGACCCCGGCGACGCTGGACCTCACGGCCCTGCCCGCCGGCGTGGGTTTTCAATTCGAATACCGCACGGCCGGCGAGGCCGGCCGGACCGCCCGCCCGGCGATGGACCGGGTGGAGTGGACGTTCGAGTGAGGCCCCAGCCGGCGCTCAGCCGGCGGCCCGGGACAGGAGGGCGGACAGGTCTTCCAGCGGCACCGGCTCCTCGCCGAACGCCCCCACCGCCCCGCCGAGGCCGGCGCCCTCCGCGGCGGCCTTGAACTCCGCGGGGGTGACGGCGCCGTCCCCGTTCGCGTCCACGCCCGCCAGCCGCAGGCAGCGGGCGAGCGACGCAACCCGGCCCGCCACCTCGTTCGCGGCCGCGGCCTCCAGTTCCTCGGCGGACAGCGCCCCGTCGCCGTCGGCGTCGGCCCGGCTGAACTGACGACGCGTCCCCCGGCCGACCGCGGCGGGCTCGGTGTCCGGCCCGGCCCCGGCCGGTTCGGCGGCGTACTCCTCCAGGGAGAGGGCCCCGTCGCCGTTCGCGTCTTTGGCCAAGTCCGCCTCGACCGCGGCCTGCAGGGCCGCCGCGATCGCCCCGGGCAGTTCGGCGGCGGTCAGGACGCGGTCGCGGTCGGCGTCCAGGGCGACCAGAAACGCCGCCTCCGCCGACGGGTCCGCCGTCGGCCCCCCGCCCCCGCGGTTGCCCCCGCCCCGGTTCCCGCCGCCGGCCGTCCCGCCGCCGTGGTTGTGACCACCGCCGCGGTTCCCGCCGCCGTGGCTGTGACCGCCGTGGCCGCCGCCGTGGCCCATGCCGCCGCCGGTCCGCATCTGTTCGAACAGGGCGAGGAACTCGTCCTTCGTGAGCGAGCCGTCGGCGGCGAGGTCGCTTTGGCGGTGCCGGTCGTTCAGTTCGGCGCCGGTCAGGGCGCCGTCGCCGTCGGCGTCGAGCTGAGCGAACCGCGCGACCGGGTCGAAGCCCCCACCGCGTCCCCCGCGGGCGCCGCCGCCCTGCCCCCCACGGCCCTGTCCCCCGCGGCGCTGCCCGCCGCGGCCGCGGGCGCCGTAATCGTCGCTCCCCGCCCGCGGCGCCCCGTAGCCGAGCGGCCGCACCGCTTTGATCACCGACACCAGCCGCACGCCCGCGCCCCGCTCCGCCCCCGGCAGCGTCTCCAGAGCGGCGGCTAATTCATCCCCGAGCCGCGCGGCGACCGCCTCGTTCGATTCGCCCTCCGGCGGCGCCGCGTCGGCGGGAGGGGCGACGACCAGCAGCGCCGCGGGGAGCAGGGAGACGAACGTCATCGCGGAGGAATCGGTCAGAAGAAGCGAATTGAAGACGCCAGCGGGACGCGCCGGGAATTACCGTCCGCCGCGGCCGCCGGCGAGGGCGAACTCGGCGTGCATCTCCACGGCGAGGTAGGCGCTGAACAGCACGGCCAGCACCAGCAGGGCCGCCCCCACCGTGCGGGTGCGTTTCACCTGCCACCACATGAACAGACCTGACACGCCCCAAAACACCATCGAGACGAACATCGCGTCCACCACCACCGCCCAAATCCACCGCGTGTCCTTCTGCGGCGTATAGCCCCGGGCGAGGTGCAGGCGTTGGAGGAACCGTTTGTAGTCGGTCGGCCCGGCGTCGGCGTCGTCGGCCTTCGCGGAGACCGCCCCGCTGCCGAGGGCGTACGTCACGGTGATCGGCGCGCCGTCCGCGGTTGCGGAGAAGGAGAGCGACGGCGTGCGACGGCCGGCGGTCGTCGGGCCGGAAGTCTCCAGCCCCAGCTCCCCCAACGCCGCCGGCGCCGCGGCCTCGGCGACGGTCAGGGCGTCGGCGCCGGGCCGCAGTTGAACGAAGGCGATGCCTCCCAGCGGGTCCGCCGGCGGTTCGCCGCCGGCGGGGTCGGCCGGCAACGTGGTGCGGACCTCGCCGGAGCCGCGGATCGGGTCGATCTGCATGCTGTGCGACGTGCCGTCCTCCGCCGCGGCGCCGAGCGTGATTGCCCGGTTGTAGGTCGGCCGGCGGGCGTCGGTGCGGGCGAACTCCGGGCCGCCGAACAGGAAGCCCTGCACGTTCAGCTCCTCGATCACCGCGTCCGCGGTCTCCTCCGGCGTGGGCAGTTCGGCCAGGGCGCGGGCCTCGCTGGACTCGAACTCGGCGGCGGCGAAGGTGCGGACCTCGTCGCCGGTGAACAGCCGCGGGTGATTGAAAAACCAGCCGGTGAATCCGTACAGCAGCACGAACGGGAACATAAAGATCCCGCTGAAGAGGTGGATCCGCCGCACCAGCTTCATCGCCCCCGCGGCGAGCTTCTGCCCCCGGGTCTTCGTCGCCCCCATGCGGCGGCCCTCCGCCGGGTCGACCGGCGCCGCGGACCGGGCCGCGGCCAGCACGTCCGCGGTCGAGCGGGTGACGGCCAGCGGCGGGGCGGGCGGTTCCTCAATCATCGAATCAGGCACGGTCGTGACCGCCGGGGGGCGTCGGGAAAGGGCGACGGGGAACTCGCGGCGGGAGCGATACGCCGGGGGAACGCGGGGCGGAGGGCTCAGAACGGCGAGTCGAGCACTTCGCCGTCGTTGCGGCTGAACAGGTTCTGGTTCAGCTCCGGCGCGACGCTTTCGGAGAGGAACTGCACGCTGCCGTCGACCAGCGCCACGTTCACCCCGCCGACGTGATTGCTGCGGGCCCCGGCGGCGAGAAACGCCCGGATCGACAGGTCCGGGTAGGGGCTGTTGGGCGGGTACCAGCCGTTGATCGACGCCCCGCCGCTGCCGAACCCGCTGATCCAGACCGAGCCCCGCGTGCCCTGCCAACTGCCGATGGAGGCGACGAACTCCTCCGGGGACTCCGTGAGGGTCCGGTCGCGGAAGGCCTGCATGGCCGCGAGGTCCCGCCCGCTGCCCTTGGCGAAGTACCGAACGGCGTCCCGCGGCTCCAGCGTCCCGTCGCGGTCCTGTCCCGGCCCCATCAGAGTCTCGGCGAAGGCGACGGTCTGGGTGGCGCCGTCCCGCACGTCCCGAAAGCTGACCGCCCCGCCGCTCCAGGCGACGCCGTCGGTCGGATCGCCGTAGCTCACGTAATCCCCGGTGCCGCTGCCGACGTTGATCGGATAGTTCAGCCCGGCGAACTCGAAGGTGCCGGAGCTCCGCCCGCGGCTGAAGGTCACGTCCTTCTTGGCGGGGACCGTTTCGCTGGGACAGGTGAAGAACGGCACGGCGAACCGGGCGGCCTCGCTGTTCGGAGCGTTGAACCCGCTGTCCGGCCGGCCGAGGTCGACGCGGTAGTCGATCAGGTCGTGCAGGGCCGCGTTGTCGCAGTACGGCAGCAGCTTGGCCTGGGCGCTGAACCCGGTGCTGATGGACGAATCCCCAATCTCCGCCCCCACCGAGGGGAACTTGCCCCGGGCGCTCTGGAAGTTGTGCATCGCCAGCACGACCTGCTTCAGGTTGTTCTTGCACTGGGCCCGCCGGGCCGCCTCCCGGGCCTGCTGCACGGCCGGGAGGAGCAGGGACACCAAAATCGCGATGATCGCGATGACGACCAGCAGTTCGATCAGCGTGAAGCCGCGGCGGGCGGCGAAACGCACGGGGCGCGGCTGAGAAGCGGGGAGCATCGGGCGGCCCGAAAAAGCACAGGACGGCGGGGACGTTCGCTGGCTTTGATCCGGCGCGGACGGCCGATCGGTCGCTGGCGGGGCCGACGCGGCGGCCCGAGGTGAGATTGCGTCTCAACTTCAGGCGAGAATATCGACAGGGTGATCTGCGTCAACCCGCGGCTCGGAGTTTTCCCGTGCCAGAAAAGAAGCCCCGCCCGCACGGGCGGGAGCGGCGGGGCGAACGCCGCCCCGGCTCCTTCGCCGGCGACGGGAGACCTGCGGGGGCCCGCGACGACCGGTCCGCTCGGACGGCCGCTCACGTTCAGGCGTGCAGGCCGGTGAGCGTGCTCGTGCCGCTGGAGAACTCGTCCACTTCCAATTGAAGATGCTGGAGCATCGAGACCAGCAGGTTGCACAGCGGCGGCGGGCTGTCCGGGTCGAACGCCAGGTGCTGGCCGTGCCGGAACCGCCCGCCGGCGAGGACCACCGGCAGATTCGTGTTGTTGTGGCTCGACGCGTTGCCCAGGCTGGAGCCCATCAGGACGGCCGTCTGATCCAGCACCGTGCGGTCGCCGTCCTGATAGGAGTCCAGCTGTTTGAGGAACTCGCCGAACAGCCGCATCTCCTCTTTTTCAATAATCGCCAGCTGTTCAATTTTCTCCTCGGAGCGGCCGTGGTGGCTGAGGTTGTGCCAACCGTCCTCCACCCCCTTGAGATCCACCACCTCGGCCCCGCCGGGGCCCATCAGGGTGATGAGCCGGGTGGAGTCGGTTTGCAAAGCCAGGGCGATCAGATCGAGCAGTAGTTGAAAGCGCCCGCTGAAGTTCGCCCGGTCGTCGATATCCTCCGGCGGGCCGCCCTCCACGGTCGGCTTCGGCCGCTTCGCCCACTCCTCGGCCCGCACGAGGCGCTGCTCCAATTCGCGCACGCTGGTGAAGTATTGATCCAGCGTCTCCACGTCCTCCCGCCCGCTGCGGCGCTGGATCGCCCGCGTCTGGGCGCCGACGAGGTCGAGAATGCTCTGCCCGTCCTTCACCCGCCGCAGTTGGGCGGCCTTCTCGTCCTCCGAGCCCTCCATAAAGAGCTGTTGGAAGACGCGGGAGGGCCGGGACTCAGCGGGAATTAACACGCCGCTGCGGGTGTAGGACATCCCGCCGTTGCCGCCGGTCAGCGACAGCGAGGGGAACCGGGTCAGGTGGCCGATCCGCTCCGCCGCGAATTGATCGACGGAGATCGTGTTGCGGAAGCTCGGCTGCCCCGGGTGGGCGGCGCCGGTGAGAAAACTTTTTTCCGCGGCGTGCCCGCCGTCCACCATCGGGTGGTTCAGGCCAGAAATGACCGTGAACTTGTCGCGGACCTCCTGCAACGGCTCCAGGTAGGGCGTCGTTTGATAATCCGTCCCCGCCTGCTCCGGGAACAGGTGCGGCGTGTGGATGCCCAGCGGGGCGCAGATGGCGACCATCCGGCGGGCCTCCCGCTCCGCGGCCGGGGCGGCGCCGGCGAACCGCGGCAACATGCCGTGCAACAACGGCAGCCCCAACGCCACGCCGGAGGACCGGAGGAACGTGCGGCGGGGAATCGGCGTGCGGGGCATCGGAGCGGTCCGGGGGAGGCGGGGCGGCGGGGAGGTCGGGAGCCGGACGGTCAGGGGCGGTGGAACAGTTCGCTGTCCACGACCGCGTGGATCATCGATTTCAGGCCGAAGTCGTCGTCGCGAGCGCCCTCCACGACCGCATCGACCGAGGCCCGCTCCGCCGGCCCGACCGGGCGGCCGCAGCCGTACACGAGCAGCTTCTCGGCCAGCGCCCGGGCGATCGCGTCCGGGTCTTCGAGCAGCCGTTGGCGGAACTCCACGAAGCCGCCGAACGTCCGCCCGCCGGGCAGTTCGCCGTCGCTCTCCACCGGGCGGCCCTCGTAATAATTCGTCTTCTCAACCTTCCGCTGCCGCGGTTCGAGCTTCTCCACGGAACGGTACGCCGCCCGGTGTCCGCCGATCACGTCGAATTCCTCCAGGGCGAAGCCCGGCGGGTCGATCCGCACGTGACAGCGGTTGCAGGAGGGGTTCTCGCGGTGCCTGGCGAGCTGCTCGCGGATGGTCTCGGCGCCGCGGATGTCCGGTTCCACGGCCGGCACCCCGGGCGGCGGCGGCGGGGCCGGCCGGCCGAGCAGCTTGTCCAACACCCACTGACCCCGCAGCACCGGCGAGGTCGTCGTACCGTTCGCCGTCACCTTCATCACGCTGGCCTGGGCCAACACCCCGCCGCGGACGCTGTCGCTCGGCAGAGTGACGAGGCGGAACTCCTCGTGTCCCCGCACCCCGGGGACGCCGTAGTGCTCCGCCAGCCGCTGGTTGAGCACGGCGAAGTCCGAATCGACGAAGTTCAGAACGCTGAGGTCCTCTTTTAACACGTGCCGGAAGAACCCGCGGGTCTCCGCGAGCATCGACCGCAGCAATAATTCGTCGTATTCCGGGTAGAACTGCTTGTCGGGGGTCGTGAATTCGATCTCCCGCAGGTCCAGCCATTGGCCGGTGAAGTGGTCCACGAAACGTTCGCTCTTCGGGTCGGCGAGCATCCGCTCGACTTGGGCGTGCAGCGTCTTCGGCGCGCTCAGCCGGCCCTCGGCGGCCAATTCGAGCAGTTCCTCGTCCGGCATCGAGGACCAGAGGAAATACGACAGCCGCGAGGCCAGCGTGTACTCGTCGATCGTCTCCCCCGCCGCCTCCGGCCGGTCCGGGGCGTTCAGCAACAGAAAATGCGGCGAGCAGAGCACGGCGGACACCCCCGCCCGCACGGCCTGTTCGAACGTGGCGCCCTGCTCCAACCGGGAGAGGGCGAAGTGCACGAATTGGTTCGTCAACTCCTCCTCGACCGGCCGCCGGAACGCCCGCGGCACGAAGTTTCGCAGGATCCGCTCCACGTCCGCCGGCGGGTCGCTGGAGTCGACGTGATGCCGCTTCACCCCCTTGCGGTGCCGCATCCAGATCGATTCCCCCTCCTCGAAACGCAACGTCTCCGACTCGCCGAACAATTTTTGATGGGCCTCCGAGGGAAACGCCTGATCCAGCGGGCCGTGGGTCTCCGCCCAGAGGATCGCGACGCCGGGGCGCTCCTCGTGTTTATCCCGCCAAGTGACGTGCTCCGGATAAATCCAGGGCAGAATGTGCAGGGCGTCGCCCTCGGCCATGCGGGTTTCGAATTCAATAATTCGCGGTTCCTCCGGCGTGCCGGTGACGTCGAACAGGCCCTGAAAATGGCGGTCGCCGGGGCCGAACAGCGGGCCGGTGAAGACGGCGACGCTCAGCGTGCGGTCCGGCCCCGGTTCGTGCGGCCAGACGGCGATCCGGCAGCGATAGACGCCCGGCTCGATGGGATGAGCCGCGTCCACCCGGGCCGGCGGCCAGCCGGGGGTGAAGTCCACGAAGGCCCCGTGCGACTCGATCACCCCGCCCTTCTTCCCCTTCACGCTGGCGATGTTTTCCTTGGACTCCATCAGCACGGCCCGGCGGGTCTCCGGCGGGGAGGGTTCGATTCGGCGGATCGCGGCGTCGAAGGCCGTGTCCGCGGCCTCTAAATACCGTTCCATCAAAATGGCGGAGATGCCCAGCCCGCCGGCGACGTTGTCGAAGCCCTGCGACCGCCCGTCCTCCGGCAGCAGCGAGGCCAGCGGGGCGTCGATCCCCAATAAATCGTGCACGGTGTGCTCGTATTCCGTGCGGTTCATCCGCCGCACCGCCGGGACCGGCTCGGCAAGGCGGGCCAGGTCGTGACGGATCGACGCCAGCACATTACGCTTCTGAGCGGCGTCCGGCCGGGGTTGCGGCTCCGGCGGCATCTCGCCGGCCTCAACGAGGTCCGCGATCAACGCCCAGATCTCCGCGGCGCCCGGGCCGGGCGGCGGGAGTCGATCGAGCCGCAGGTCCGCCTCCTGCAGATCCGGCCCGTGGCACTCCACGCAGTGCTGATGAAAGAAGGCCGACGTCGCATCCGCGTCCGCCGCGGCGGCGACGCCCCGGCCGGTCAGCAGCGCGAGCAGGGCGAGAACGTGCGCGGCGGAGCGGGTGAGCATGTACGGCGCAGCGGGCGGCGGGGGCGGACGCAACGCCGTTTAGACTAGTCGTCCCCGATACGTCGAACAACGGCCTCCCCGCGGCCGGCGACCGGGTCAAGCGGGGAGCTTCTCTTTCAGCACGGCCATCGTCTCCCGCTGGCGCTGCTCCACGAACGCCCGGGCTTCGACGACGCGGCGCCGGGCGGCCTGCGGGTTCTGCGCCATGTCCAGCACCGCGGGGACGATCTTGTCGTGGTCCTCCGGCACGTCCAGATTGAACAGCCACTCGCCCAGACCGATGTCCCGCCACATATACCCCTTGCTGGTCTGCTCCTCGAACCGGCAGACGATCGCCGGGACGCCGTTGCCGACGGCCATGATGGGCGAGTGCATCTCGCTGCCGAACAGCCCGGCGCTGCGGACGTAGACGCTGAGGGCCTCGTCGGTCAGCCAGAAGTTCTCTCGCCAGACGACGCGGTCCTTTACGTCGGCCGGCAGCTTGTCAAAAAGCATCTCCCTGCCGACGGCCATCTGCGTCATGTCCTCCGGGCAGAGCAGCACCTTGAGATCCGTCTCCCGCACCACGGCAACGATCGCCGCCCGCAGCGCGGCGTGATCGTGCTCCTTCATCGCCTCGTTGCGGGCGTGCTTTGCGGGGTCGATCTCCCGCTTCTTGGAAGGAATCGTCCAGTAGGGCGTGTGCCGCAGCCGGGACAGGCAGCAAAGGAATTGCCCGTCCTCCAGACCGTTCGTTTTTAAGAACGCTTCCGCGGAGGCGTCGTCCCGCAGATCGCAGGCGAAGGCGCCGTCGGGGCCGAACTCCATGATCGGGCAGTCGATCCCCTGCTTTTTGGCGAACTCCAGGGAGACGCTGTCGCGGAAATAAATGAACTCCGCCCCGCTGAGCAACTCTTTGCGGTCCTGATCGAAATAGGAGCCGTAGGTGATGCCGTAGACGCCGAACGGCTTGCCCGTGTGCTCCGCCCAGGCGGCGACGTCCCGGGCGGCGACCAGCGAGGGGCCGCTGCCGTGCAGCAGGAAGTCCGCCCAGTCGACGGCCCCGCCGAGGGCCGAGTTGGAGGCGTTGCCCTTCGAGTCGATCCGGCCCTTGACGATCCGTAATCGCGGGAAGCGTTCGTGCTCCATCGCGGCGACCTCCTCGGTGAGGTCGCCGGAGGCCCAGAGGATCACCTCGGCGTCGGGAATGTGCTTTTCAATGAGCGCCAATACGCCCGGCGTGTGGGCGACGTCCCCGATATTGACCACCTGCCAGGAGGACCGCAGCAGGATGCGGGGCGCCCGCGTCTCCGCCCCCCGGGCGCCCTTCGCCGCCGCGACCGCGGCGATCAGGGATTGAACGAACGTGCGGCGGGTCAACATCGGCGCTTCTGACGTCTGGCGGTGCGGGCGGCCCGCGCAGCGGACATTGGCCGCCGCCGATGGGTCCGCCGGGCCGGGCATCATGGCCGCTACAGTTTGCCGCCGCAATGTTTGCAGTAGTTCGGCGGGGGCTCCGGCGGAGCGGGCGGCGCGGGGCCGGCGGCGCCGGACGCGCCCGGGGCCGGCTTGTCCGGGTGCGGGCGGGACATCTCCGCGGTGACGATGCCGGTGGGCACCGCGAGGATGGAGTAGCCCAGCAGCATGATCGCCGCCGCGAGGAACTGGCCGAGGTTCGTCCGCGGGGAGATGTCCCCGTAGCCCACTGTCGTGAGGGTGACGATCGCCCAATACACGCTGCGGGGGATGCTGGTGAAGCCGTTCTCCTCCCCCTCGATGAGGTACATCATCGAGCCCAGAATCACCACGAGCGTCAGCACGCAGACGGTGAACACCTCGATCTTCCGCCGGCTGGCGATCAACGCCCGGCTCAGCTCCGTCGTCTCCGACATATAGACCGCGAGCTTCAACACGCGGAACACCCGCAACACGCGCAGCAACCGCACCACCGTGAGGTAGCGGGCCCCCGGGAACATCAGCGCCGCGTACCCCGGCAGGACGGCCAATAAATCCACGACGCCGAAGAAGCTGAAGACGTATCGTCTTTTATAACCGACGCAATACAGCCGCAGCAGATACTCGATCGTGAACAGCCCGGTGAAGAGCCATTCCGCGGCGCGGAGCTGCTCCCCGTAGCGAAGGTTGATCGGCTGAACGCTCTCGGCCATCACGACCGCGACGCTGGCGAGGATCACCGCCATCAGACCGACGTCGAACGCTTTGCCGGCCGGCGTGTCGCTTTCAAAGATAATTTCGTACAGCCGCAGCCGCACGCCGCGGAGCCGCGACTTGCCGAAATAGTCGTCCACCGCGAGGGAGAACGGCGAGTCGGCGGCGGGCTTCGTCAAAATTCCAAGACCAAGAAATCAAGAACCAAAACGAGTCGTCGAACCGTCCCTTGGTTCTTGATTTCTTGTTCCTTGGAGCTTCCCGACCAAATCGGACCCTAGTCGTTCCGCAGCTTCAATTCGAAGTCGGCCAGCTTCTGGCGGATTTCGTTGAGGCTGGTGACGCCGAAGTTGCGGACGCTCATCAGGTCGTCGGGGGTCCGGCTGACGAGTTCGCCCAGGGTAACGATGCCGAGCCGCGTCAGGCACTTGCGGGCCCGGACGGAGAGGTTCAGATCGCTGACCGGGCGCTCCAGCTTGGCGCGTTCGGCCGGGGAGATGTCGTCGGAGACGAACGGCGAGAGCTTCGGCTGGCCCGGGCCGCCGCCGCCGGTCGGGGCGACCGAGGCCAGCGGGGAGGGCTGGCCGGGCTGCGGGGGATGCGCCATGCCGGCGCTGGCGCCGTAGCCGCCGGGGGCGCCGCCGTAGCCGGGGCTGTAGCCGTAGCCGGCGCTCTCGGCGGTGTCCTGTTCGACGAGTTGGCCGATCCGGAGGCCGCGGCCCTCGAGAATCTCGCGGATCTCGTTCAGGCTGGTGTCGCCGAAGTTCTTGGCGGCCAGCAGTTCCGCCTCGGTGGTGCGGCAGAGGTCGCCCAGGGTGGCGATGCCGGCCCGCTCCAGCCCGTTGCGGCTGCGGGCGGTCAGTTCGAAGTCGGTGATGGGGATGCGCATCTGCTGTTCCAGCTCGCGCTGGCGCCGCATCGCCTCCTCGTCGTAGTACATGCTCGTGGCGGCGGCCACGTCCTTGAGGAACAGCAGGGCCCGCTCGTGGTTCGGGTAGACCTGCAGCACCCGGCGGAAGCAGTAGGCGGCGGCGGGGTAGTTCTCCGCGTCCTCGTAGAGCAGGCCGAGGTTCATCAGCGCCCCCAGGAACAGCGGCGGCTTGCTGAGGGACTGCTCGTAGAGGCGGATCGCCTCCTTGTCTTCGCCCAGCAGGTCCATCAGGCCGGCGAGGCGGAACATCGCCTTGCTGTGGCGGGCGTCCATGTCGACGGCCCGCTCGAAGTACTCGATCGCCCCGAGGGTGTCCCCCCGGTCGGCCATCACGCAGCCCTTCTGGTAGCTGTACTCGGCGCGGGTGGCGGCCTTGCGGGAGACGGCGGTCAGCAGTTCGTCGGCCTTCTCCGGGTCGCCGGCCTGCCGGACGACGCCGGCCTTCTCCAGTTCGCACTGGACCTCGTCGTAGCCGTTGGCGGCGGCGGTCTGGAGGGCGTCGATCGCGCCGTCCCAGTCCTTCAGGCTCATCAGGGCCTGGGCGAGGTAGTAGTCGGCGAGGGCGTCGCCGTCGACCTCGTTGAGGCGTTCGGCGGCCTGCTCGTGCTCGCCCAGCAGGTAGTGGGTGACGCCGGCGGCGGCGTTCTGGCGGTTGTCGCCGCCCTCGCCGATTTCGTTTTCGAGTTCCTGGAGGTGCTGGCGGACCTCGGCGGGCTGGGTGCCGGCGACGGCCTTTTCAAGGAGTTTGACCTGCTCCGCCCCGAACGGCCCGTCGCCGCGGAGGATGCCGGCGACGTCCACCTGGTCGGCCTGCTCGGCGCTGGTGCCGCCGCCGGGCAGGAAGGCGGGGGCGCCGCCGCGACGGCCCATGCCGGCGGGCGGGGCGGTCATGCCGGCCGCGGTGTACTCCCCGGTGGTGACCCCATCGGGGGTGCGGGCGGGCTGAAGATCGGCGAGGGGGCTGCCGGCGCTCATCGAGGGGGGGACTCCGCAAACGCGAACTGGGGGGAACCGGCGACCGACGCGGCGGACGCGGGGGCGGCGTGGGAAACGCCGACACGCCGGCGGGCAGACCGGGGGCCGTCCCTGCCGCCGGCGCAAGCCCCCCACTGTACGAGCCCGCGCCGCCCGATCAACCGTGAGCCCGACCGGCCCCCCTCCGCCGCCGCGTCCCGCCCGTCGGTGCGCCCGCTAATCCAGCGGCGGGATCGACGCGGCGATCTCGCGGTACAGGTCCAGCGTCCCGTGCTCCGCCGCCCAGCGTTCGATGTAGGGCAGGTCGAGTTTGCCCCGTTGTGCGAATAGGACCGTCTCCAAGTCTTCGCGGTCCTTCGGGCGGCGTGCGTCCTTCGCCCAACGCAACTTCGCGACGATCAGGTCCTCCGCAGTGGCCGCCCACGCTTCGCGGCCGTCGCCGAGATCCTTCCGGACGCGCCGGGCGAACCGCTCGGCATCGTGCGGGTCGTCGCCCATCAGGAAGAACTCAAACTCGAATCCGGAGTTCTGAAGGGCCACGCGGATGCGCCGCAGGCCGGTCACGCTCTCGAAGCCGATCTGCGGGTCCGGCACGAACTCCGGCCCCAGCGAACGGGCCGCCGCCGTCAGGTCTGCGACCTGCGCGGCGACGAGGAAGTCCGCGTCCGCGGTCGAACGATCGACACCGTACAGGTTGGAGGAGAACGAACCGACGACCATGTAATCGACGCCCGCATCCTCCAGCGCAGCGACGAGTCGGAGCGTGGCGTCGAACGGGTCGGGGCCGTCGTCGGGCGCTTCGGATTCGCCCCCGCCCGGCACCGGGGAGGTCGTCATACCTCGACCCCGCGCTCACGGCAGAAGGCGATCCAATCGGCGTCCGGCGGGGCGGGTCGGTAGATGTGCCGCTCGCGGAAGTCCCGAACCGAACGCAAGCGGTCGGCAAGCCGGCGGTCGAGTTCGGCGGGCGAATCGTCCGGAAACTCCGCCCGCAGACCGGCCCGCATTCGCCGCCGCACGCCCCGCCACAGTCGCACCGCCGACCGCACCCGGCTGCCCCCGGCCGCTGCCGCGCGTTCAGCCCGCTCCCGCGTCATCGCAGACGGGGTGACGGTCGGGGCGGCGTCGCTCATCGCCTCATTCTATCGGCACCGCCGGGTCGTCCGAAACTCCGTCCCTACCGGACGCCGCGCACGGAACGACCCGGACGCTTGAAGCGTCCGGGTCGTTCGCTTTCCCCTTCAGCTTAATTCACCCGCCGCTCAGAACGCCCCGGCGGCGAACTGGGACAGCACCGTCGGCGTGGCGGTGTCGAAGCCGACCAGGTCCAGCATCCCCGGGTCCTTGGGGTCGGCGATGCTGAAGCCGGTGGAGGTCAGCCCGACGACCGCCAGCTTCGCATCGAGGCCGGTCGCCTTGCGGTACCGCCGCAGGGCCTCGGCGGGATGCACCGGGCCGCACCAGGTTTCGTTGTCCGTGAGGACGACGAACACGTCCACGGCCAGCCGCCGGTCCAGGGCGTACCGCATCGGCAGGGCGCAGTCGGTCGGGCCGAACGGCAAGTTCGACACGGCCGCGACCGCCTCGACGAGGCTCGCCTCGGCGTTCAGCGCCGGCAGCGGGGCGACGGCGGGGGAGCCGAGGCCCCACCGCGTGCCGCCCTCGCCGGTGAAGCCGACGACGTGGCACTTCCGCTCCGTCGCCGCCGTCACCAGCGCCAGCGCCGCGGCCGCCTCCCGGCAACTCAGCGGCGTCCCGGACAGCGGCATGCCCATCGAACCGGACACGTCCAGACCGATCAGGAACCGCTTGCCGGTCGGCTCGACGGCGTCGAACGCCGCCCGGAAGGCGCCGTCCAGCGCGGCGGTCACCCGGCCGCTCGGCTCCCAGGTCCCCTTCCCCCGCACGCCCCGCCCGGACCGGTACACGGCCTGGGCGAGGAGGACGGACAGCGGGTGCACCCGGGCCTTCTTGAGCGCCGCGGCGTCGGACAGCCGGTCGATCACCGCGTCCTCGGCGGGCGACAGCGGCGGGAGGGCCCCGACGCGGGTCATGTTGCCGAGGTTCCGCAGCAGCGCCGTCGCCCCGAGGTGCGGCAGCATCGCCCGCCACACCGCCGGGTCCGCGTTCGCCCAGGTCGGCAGCGCCTCCCACGGGAGCCGGTGGCGCTCGATCAGGGAGACCAGGCTCTTGCGGGGCGAGGCGGCCATCGCCTCCAAGTGGGCCCGCACGATCGCCGGCAGCCGGCTCTCGTCAGGGACGGAGCCGTTCGCCAGCCAGCGGTACAGCACGTCCCGGTCGGCGACGTCCTCCCCCGCCCCGTCGGCCGGGTTCGGGTGGGAGAGCCGGATCAGCCGGGCGTGATCGAAGTCGTACCGCGACCGGTACTTCACGCCCTGAAGGGCCAGCCCGTCGACGGACTTCGCCGCGTACCAACCGGCGACGGCCCGCTTCAACCCCCGCCCCCACCCCCGACCGAGGCCGGTCGCGGCGTTCACGAAGGCGAACAGGTGCGACGCCGTCCGGCAGACCCGCGGCACAGCCGCCAGCGCGGCGGACCGGGCGTTCGGGTCGGCGTGGTTGGCCCCGACGGCCAGGGCGAAGAGCGCCGGGTCGTTCTTGGGCGCCCGGCCGCCCTCGCTGACGGCGGCGATCGTCTCCGCGGTCCGGGCCGGGTTCAGGGCGAAGCAGGCCGTGAGGTTCTCGTGGTTCTGCTTCGTCAGGTCCCGGGCGGTCGCGTAATAGGTGGGGGCGTCCGAACCGAGGATCAGGAACCGATCCAGCCGGACCCAGCGGTCCAGTTCGTAGACGTACCCGCCGGCGGAGTTCTTCACCTGCCGCGGGTCCGCCGGGGCGGACTGCGGGGCGTTGCGGGGGTTCGTGAAGAACGGGTACTTCATCGGGGGTCCTCCCGGATCGGGGGACGAGGGACAAACGCCCAAGCCGGACGCATGCGTCCGGCTTGGGCGGAGAAAGAACACGGGACCGAGCGAACGGGCGGACTCGGCGACAGGAATCGAACCTGTGGAACCAGAGAACCGACGTCCGGGGGCTCGGCCCCGAAACCCGCCGGCGGGGTCGTCCCCCGCCGACGCGTGCAGTTGCGAACGACTCGCCGGCGCCCCCGGTTCGCCGTCGCCGATCGGCGACGCGCGTCCTGGGGGAACGCGGAATGAACGAAGCGGGACCGAACGAACGGGCGGCGATCGGCGTACGCGCTCTAACCGATTGAGCTACGCCGGGCATGCAAGGGCCCGGCGGCGGGACTCGAACCCGCAACCTCGCCTTCCTGAAAGGTAACCGACCGCCTGGGGCTCGGTCCCGCGGGGAACCGGACCCGCCCGCCGCCGCCGCGGTTCGGGGGAATCCGAGAAGAAACGGCGACCGGGCAGGAGCCGGCGGCCCGCGGGGCGAGCCGGCGGGTTCCGGGCGGATGTCGGGTTCGGCCCCATGACAGGTCGGCCCGCCGCACCTACACTCCCCGACCGCCGTTTCTACGAATCCGTCGCCCGCCGCCGAAGTTCCGAGACGTTTCGACTCCGGTTCCGATCTCGCGGCCCCACCCACGGAGGCCCCCCCTCATGCCGAACACTCCCGACGACACGACCGGCCAGCTCGCCACGAGCACCGCCCGCCCCGGCCGTCATACCTCCGCGTCCGCGTCCGACGCGGCGAACGATCAAGACGACACGTCGAAATCGAACGCCGGCTCCAGCGGCGCCCCGATCGAGGGCGAGCCGGAGGACACCCCCAGCCCGGCGACCGTCGTCTATAACCCGCCGGACGCCGACCCCGTCTGCGTGATCTGGGATGTGGACGGCGTGCTGGTCGACAACTACCGGCCGCACCTGGAAAGCTGGCAGAAGACCGCGGAGAAGTTCGGCGTCTCCTACACCGAGGACGACTTCAAAAGCGGCTTCGGCAAAACCAGCCGGGAGCACCTGAAGGAGAACTTCGGCGCCAGCATGACCGACGATCAGATCGCCGAGGTCGAGGGCGATAAGGAAGCCCTCTACCGCGACCTGGTCGCCGAGGACTTCCCCGCGATGCCCGGCGCCCGGGAGTTGGTGCAGGCCCTCAAGGACGCGGACTTCAAGATCGCCCTGGCCACCAGCGGCCCGGCGGCGAACCTGATGCTCGCCGTCCGCCTGATGAAGCTCCAGCCGTTCCTCAGCGCCGTGGTCAGCGGCCACGAGGTGACCAAGGGCAAGCCGGACCCGGAGATCTTCCTGACCGCCGCCAAGAACTGCGGCGTGAAGCCGGAGCGGTGCGTGGTGATCGAGGACAGCCGCTTCGGCGTCGAGGCCGCCAAGGCCGCCGGCATGGGCTGCCTGGGCCTGCAGTCCACCGGCCACGACGCCGACGAGTTGAAGCAGGCCGACCGCGTGGTCGAAACCCTCGAAGGCCTCACCGCCGACGACGTTCGGGCCCTGCTGCCGACGGCGTAACCGCCCGCGTCGCCCGCCGGCCCCGCCGAACCCCGGCCGGACGCATGCGTCCGGCCGGGGCCGGGGCTACCCTGCCGCCCCCGATTCGCTCTCCCTCCCCCCGCTTTCTTCGCTATGTCCCGCAAAGGCGAACAGTTCGCCGGCCTGACGGTCGCTCTCGTCACCCCCTTCCGCGACGGGGCGGTCGACGAGGGCCGGTTGAAGGCGAACGTCGATTGGCAGGTGGAGGAAGGCACCGCCGGCGTGGCCCCCTGCGGCACCACCGGCGAATCGCCCACGCTCTCGCACGACGAGCACGAGCGCGTCATCGACCTGGTCTGCGCCCAGGCCGCGGGCCGGATGAAGGTGATTGCCGGCACCGGCTCCAACAGTACCGCCGAGGCCGTCCGCCTGACGAAAAGCGCCCAGCGGAGCGGGGCCGACGCCGCCCTGATGGTCGCGCCCTACTACAACAAGCCCACGCAGGAGGGCTTCTATCGGCACTTCGCCGCCGTCGCCGACGCCTGCGACCTGCCGATCGTCCTCTATAACATCCCCGGCCGCACCGGGAAGAACATCGAACCGGACACGATCTGCCGGCTTGCCGAACTGACCACGATCGTCGCGGTCAAGGAATCCACCGGAGACCTCGACCAGGCCAGCGCGATCGCCGTCGGCAGCGACCTGACGATCCTCTCCGGCGACGACAGCCTGACGCTGCCGATCCTCTCCGTGGGCGGGTCCGGGGCGGTCAGCGTGGCGGGGAACCTGGTGCCCGCGGACCTGACGGCGATGATCGACGCCTACCGGGCCGGCGACCCGGCCGCGGCGCTGGAGTGGCACGCCAAGCTGTTCCCCCTCTGCCGGACCCTGCTGAGCCTCTCCAGCAACCCGATCCCGCTGAAGGCCGCGATGGCCCGCCTCGGCCGCGACACCGGCGAGGTCCGCCTGCCGCTGGTCGAACTCGACGCCGCCCTGAAGCCGCGCCTCGAACAGGCCCTCGCCGACTACGGCCTGCTGTAGAACGGCCTGCTGTCGAGCTGTAAAAAGGCCTGTTGTCGAAAACGGTCGTTCCCGGCCGCCCGCGCTCCGGGTCGGTTTGCGGCGGGCGGGCGACGTCGGACGCGGCCCGCCCCGCACGCTCCGCCGGTGCATCCCGGGAAGAGAGTTGCGAGGCGTCGACGCCGCGCCGTCGGGGAGGGGGATTCTCTTGAGGCGACGGACCTGCTATTGACCGTCCGTCCGAGGCCGCGGACGAATCAGGGTCCGTGGAGCGCCCGCAGAATACTCCCACCGGAAGGCGTCACGGATGACGTCCCCCAGAGACGCCAGAGCGGCCGTGGGCCGTCCCGCCCCACGCCCCGGCCGCCCCCCCGGGAGTCGCCGGGGTCGCCGGGCGCTGCCCTGGCTGCCGGCGGCGGCGTTCGCCCTCGGCGCCCTGCCGACAGTCGCGGTCGGTCAGGACCGCACGGTCAGCGCCCCGCTCTCGGTGACCGCCGAGGAGTCGACCGCCCAGGACACCCAGGTCGCCGCCGGCGGCTCGGTGACCGTCACGGGGACCGGCTGGCTGAAGGCGGAGGACTTCGTCACCAATCAGAACGTTTCGGTCGAGGCCGGCGGTCTGCTGACCACGCAGGCCGGCGGGGCGGCCGGGGGGGCGTTCACCGGCAACGGCAACTACGCCGTCACCGGCGGCACGACCGCGGTCGGAGGCCGACTGTTCGTCGGTTCGACGCGCGACCTGTCCGGCGCCGGCGCGACCCCGCCCGCCAACCCCGCCGACGGCCCGACCGGGACGCTGGTCGTCTCCGGCGGGGCGGCGAACGTGTCGACCGGCGGGACGATCTCCGCCGGCGGGCTGACGCAGACGGGCGGCCCCGTCACGGCGGACGGCGGACGAATCGACCTGTTCGGCGCCGCGACCGTCGACGGCGGCGTCTCCGACCTGACCGCTGAGAACGGCGGGACGATCACCGGCACGACGCTGGCGGTCACGAACGGCGGCGACGTGCAATCGACCGGCGGGGGATCGACGCTCACCCTGTCCGGCGTCGCGACCGTCGACGGAGCGGGGTCTCTCCTGGTCGCCGACGGCGGGGGGGCGTTCTCCGGAACCGCCCTCGGTCTGACCGGCGGCGGCGCCGCGGTCGCCGACGGCGCCGGCTCGCGCTTCGCCCTCACCGGGGCGGCGACCGTCGACGGCGAGCGCTCCGACCTGTTCGCTCAAAACGGCGGCGCCTTCGAGGGAACCACCCTCGCCCTCTCCGACAAGGGCGACGCCGTCGTCACCGGCGTCGGCTCGACGTTCGTCCTCTCCGGCGCCGCGACCGTCGAAGGGGTCGATTCCGACCTGATCTCGCAGGCCGGAGGCGACTTCGACGGCGTCACCCTCGCCCTCGCCGATCGGGGCGACGCCCGCGTCACCGGCGCCGGCTCGACCTTCACCCTGACCGGCGGCGCCACCGTCGACAGCTTCGGTTCCCTGCTGACTTCGGAGAACGGCGGCGCCTTCGAGGGAACCACGCTCGACCTCACGAACGCCGGCCACGCCTTCGTCACCGGCGCCGGCTCGACGTTCGCCCTCTCCGGCGCCGCGACCGTGGACGGGGCCGGCTCCCTGCTGACCTCGGGAAACGGCGGCGCTTTCGGGGGGACCGCACTCGCCCTCACCGACGGCGGCCGCGCCCGCGTCCTCGGCAGCGGCTCGACGTTCGCCCTCTCCGGCGCCGCGACCGTGGACGGGGCCGGCTCCGCCTTGATCGCCGAGGACGGCGGCGCCCTCACCGCAGACTCGGCGACGCAGACCGACGGCTTCCTCGTCGTCCGGAGCGGCTCTTCGATGACCTTCGCGAACGACCTGACGGTCGACGGCGGGGAAACGTACGTCGACGGCTCGCTGACCGCCGCCCACCTGCTGCTCAACAGCGGCGGCCTGCTGACCGGCGCCGGTACGATCACCGGCGACCTAATCGCCAGCGGGCGCATCGCCGTCGGCAACAGCCCCGGCGCGATGGTCGTCAACGGGAACTACGTCGGCGCCGGCCAGACGTTCGACGTCGAGGTCCGGGACGCCGCCGCGCCGGTCGCGGGAACGGACTACGACCAACTCGCCGTCACCGGGACCGCGACGGTCGACGGCGGCACGGTGAACGTGGCGCCGTTCGGCTCCCACGGCCTCGCCGTCGGGACGCGGTACGACTTTCTCACCGCCGCCGGCGGGCTGACGGTCGTGACCCCGGTGACCGTCAACGAGAACCTCCCGGCCGCCCGGTTCGTCCAACTGATCAGGCCGAACTCCTACGCGTTGGTCGTCGCCCGGGCCGACACCCGAACCGTCGCCGAGACTTTCAATCAGCGGGCCGTCGCCGGGGCGCTGGTCGGCGGCGCTCCGGCCCTCGTCACGCTGCGGGACGCGTTGGACACCCTCGGCGACGCGGAGGCCCGGGCCGCCCTCGACGGCCTCTCCGGCGAACTGTACGGCACGCAGCTGACCGCCCTGAACCGCAGCAACCTGCAGTTCCTGGACGTGGTGAGCCGCGGCGGGGCCTTCCCCTCGGACTGCGGGACCTGCGGCGCGGACCGATCCGGCTGGATCGGGACGCAGGGGTGGGCGAAGGCCTTCGGAGCCGGCGGCCGGGTGGAGAGCGACGGCAACGCCGCCGAGGCCGATCTGGGCAATGCCGGCCTGACGGTCGGCGTGGGACAGGTCTTCGGCGGACCCGACGCCTGCCTGGCGGCCGACCTCTTCTATGGCTACGAGTCGATCACCGTCCGCGTGCCGGACGTCCGCTCCTCGGCGACCGACGAGATCCACCGCGTCGGCGGGTCGCTGCGGGCCAGCGCCGGCAACACCTACGCCCGGCTGACCGGCTTCGCGGGCGGGAGCGACGGCGAGGCCCGCCGCGCCTTCGCCGTGGACAACCCGCTGTTCCCGCTCTCCGACCGCACGACCGCCGACGTCAGCGGCTCCCTGGCCGCCGGCGACGCGGAACTGGGACAGGCGTTCGGCTCGCCGGCGGCGTACCTCTCCCCGGTCGTCGGTCTGCGATACGTGCGGGTCGACCGCGACGGCTTCACGGAGAACGGCGGCGTCACGGCGCTGAGGGTGGAGGACTCCACGCTCGAAGAGTTCCGGGCCCGCATCGGCCTGCGGGCCGGCCGGCGACTGGCGACGGGGCTGCCGGCGACCGGCACCTTCGAAGCGTTCTACAGCCGGGAGCTACTTGCGGGGACCGTGGGCGATTATCGGGCCGCGTTCGCCGCGGCGCCGGCCGCCGTCTTCGAGGCCCGCGGCACGGACTTCGACGCCGACCGCCTCACGCTGGCGCCGGGCCTGTCGATCGGCGAGGGGCCGGTGCGCCTGTCCGGCCAGTACCGCGCCGGGCTGAGCGAGACCGCCGTCCTGCACGGCGGGGAGGTGCGGCTGGAACTCTGCTTCTGAACCGCGGCGCCGCGAACCGTCGACGCGCCGAGCGGCCGTCCC
>NZ_JBINJD010000002.1:0-74885 GCF_043951915.1 Alienimonas sp. DA493
GAAGCGTCTGGGACGCTCCGACCGTTCTCGCGCTAGACGGACTCGCACTCGTCCGGGTCGCGGCGCTTCAGCTCTTCGAAATCCACCTCGGCGGCGTCCGGCACGTCCGCTTTGCAGACGAGCCGCATCTGTTCCAACGCCGCCTCGTTCAGTTCCGGGGAGTTCGAGGCGCAGGCGTCCCGCGGGACGACCACCCGGTAGTTCCGCAGCAGCGCGTCGTGGGCGGTCATCAGCACGCAGATGTTCCCCGCGATCCCGGTCAGGACCAGCGTGTCCGCTCCCAGATCGCTCAGCAGTTCCTGCAGCACGGTCCGGTAGAACCCGCTGTGCCGCGGTTTGAGGACGAAGTAATCCTCCTCGTCCGGGGCGACGGTCTCGGTGAGCCGTTTGCCGCGGCTGCCCCCGCGCGTGGCGTGATCGAGGGTGGCGGCGAAGTTGCTCCGCCAGCGGCCGAAGTTGTCGTTGACGTAAATCGTCGGCACGTCGGCGGCCCGAGCCCTCCGCTTGAGGTCGGCCGCCCGCTCCGCGGCGGCCTCGGCGTGCGGGCGGAGGTTCTCCCCCTCGGGGAAGTCCAGATCGTTGACGAAGTCAATCAGCAACAGGGCGACGCGGCAGCGGTCGTCGCCGGAGCGGGAGTCGGAGGCGGCGTCGGACACGGGGCGGGGCGGCGGTGAGGGGGGAGACTCCCTCACGCTACGGCCGGCGGGGCGTCGCCCCTCCGGGGACGCCCCCCGCGACGGCGTCGGTCCGTCCCGGTTCGGGACCGCGCACGTAAAAACGCCCCGGCCGGGGGCGGCGGGGCGTCGGGCAACGGGCAAATCGCGGCGGGCGACTCAGACGTCGGCGCCGGCCACGTCGCGCTCGCGGCGGATCGCGTTGAACACCTCTTCGCGGTGCACAGAAACGTCTTTCGGCGCGTCGATGCCCAGCCGGACCTTGTCGCCGCGGATCTCGATCACCATCAGGGTGACGTCCTCTCCGATCATGATCTTCTCGTCCTTCTTGCGGCTCAGAACCAGCATGGCGGCCTCCTTTCGCGGGGCGGTGTATATTTGAAACGATCTGCGCCGTGCGAAGTGTACCCCGCTTGACACTCACTGTGGTGAGCGTTCCAGCGGAATTCTGACGGCCCGGGAGCCTACCCGCGCCGCGGCGCCGGCGTCGGGGGCGTGGCGAAAAGTCAACGTCGCCGGCGCGAGCGGCTCCCGGAACTGCCGGTTCTGCCGCTCCGCCGGCTCTCCGGTTCCTCCGCTCCCGAGCGTTCCGCCGGCTCCATTTCCGGCCGCGGACCGATGATCCGCACCGCGTCGCCCACCCGCACGACCCCGCCGTTGCCCCCGCCCCGGCTGCGGCCCAGCGGCCGCGTATTCACCGCCAAACGGAAGAAGTGGTCGAACCCCGACTTCGGAGCGTACGGCGGCAGGTTGCGGCGCCGCAGGTCCGCGAACTCCTTCTGGAACCCCCGCAGCGCCGCCCCGGTGCGGCTGTCGCGGGTCGGCACCACGCACCGCTGGCAGGCCCGGGCGCCGACGAACCGGCCCTCGCCGGCCCAGAACTCAATCTCCTCCCCCGGCTCCGGGACCAGCCGGTCCTCGGCGAACGGCTCCGCGGTGCCGGTGCCCTGGGCGGTCAGTTCGAAGTTCGTCCGGAACCGGCGGCGAACCTCGTCCGGGGGCAGATCGAACCAGCCGGCGACCGTGGCGACCGTCGCCGCGGTGATGACCGTCGGCCCGGGGGCGTCGAGGTCGTCCGGGAACCCGGTGCGTTGATCCTCCCGCAGCCGCACCGGCCGGGCGAGCATCCGGGACAGGAACGCCTCCAGCTCCTCCCGGTCGTCGTGCAGGGAGAAGGTTCGCGAACCCGGTCCCGGTTGGCCCGCCTCGCCGTTCCCCGTCGCCCGCGGCCCGACCGTGACGCACTCCCCGCTGAGGTCGAACTCCGCCGCCACCCGATGCACCCGCGGCTCCCGCTTGCCGTTGACCACGGCGCCGTCCGGCCCGAACAGGGCGAAGCGGCGGTCCCAAGCCAGCGCCCCGCTGGGCAGCACCGCGGCGGCGTCCACCTCGACGCCGTCCAGACTCTTGATGGGGAAGACGGTGATGCGACCGATGCGCAGTTCCGGCCCGGGCGGGGTGGCGGCGGCTTCCGCGGCCTCGTCGGCGGCGGCGGCGGACCCGGGGGCGGAGTCGCTCATGTTCGGTCTGCGGCCTCGTCGGGGGCGGGGGGGGCGTTCGCGGCGGGGGCGGGTTCGTCGGCGGCGTCCTCGTCCGCCCCCGGCTCCGCCACGAGCCCGCCGTAGCGGGTGAAGACCGCCTCGATCTGCGGCGCCAACGCCATCAGCAACAGGTCGTCGCCGGTCCGCAGCCGTCGGTCGGACCCGATTTTGCCCGCCCGGTTCGCCAGCACGACCGCGGCGACGACGTGCTCCACGTCCACCGGCCGGCCGGTGCGCTCTTCCAGCGTCTCCGCGAGGTCCAGCAGGATCTCGGTGAGGCCCTCGTCGACGCTCACCTCCCCGGCCGGGGTGATCAGCACGCCTTCGGCGACGGGGATCGGTTGGTCGGACCCGGCGGCGACTTCGCCTGCGGGATGAGCATCGGGGGGAACGGGCGGGGCCATATCCCAAGGATAGGCGCCGGCCGCAGGGACGCCCAGCGTCCGCGGATCGCCGTCAACGCCTGCGCGACGCTGCGAACAGAGGGCGCAACGCTGCGGAAAGAGGGGGGAACGCGCCCCCGGGCACACCCGGACACGACACTTAGGGCTGCTCCGGTTAAGGCCTGACCCGGTTCACGACGCGCCCGCCGCACCCGGGGGAGCTCCCGGCTCCCGCCGCGACCGCCTCCCGGGGGAGGGCCGTCCGGCGGGGTGATGCGATTGGGCCTGCATTGTGTCCCGGCGATCTCCGCGGTCAAGCCGGCCGGGGCGGCAATCGGCGGCGGGGCGGGAGATCGGGCGGGGACCGGTCGGGCGGTCTGGGGGAGGCGGCGGCGGCGTCTTCACATAATCTTCGCCGAGGACCGTGCCGCGGTTCGCCGGACGCGGGTAGGGTCTGAGGCGTTCAACCCCCACCCCGTGCTTCCGCCCGATGTCGCGCCCGCCGCTTCGTTTTCTGCTCGCCCTGTCGCTGGTCGGTCTGACGGCCCTCGGCTGCTCCTCCGACACCGACGCCCTCGAGGGCACGCCGGAGACGACCGTGACGGCCGTCGATCCCGCGACCGGCTCCGCCGAGACCGCCCCGGCGCCCGGCGCCCCCGCCGCGGCGCCGGCCGGCGACGCCGTGCCGGTCGATCCGAATCTGCCGGACTACGAGCGCGGCGCCGCGGTCAGCGGGACGATCATCTCCAAGGGCTCCGACACCATGCGGGCCGTGATGGACTACTGGGCCGAGGGCTTCCGTGAGGAGTACCCCGGGGTGGACTTCGAAATCGAAAGCAAGGGGAGCAGCTCCGCCCCGACGGCGCTGATCGAGGGCTCCGCCCTGATCGGCGTGATGAGCCGGCCGATGAAGGACAGCGAGATTCAGGCCTTCGAGCAGAAGTTCGGCTACCCGCCCACGGAGATTCGCACCAGCCGCGACCTGCTGGCGGTGTTCGTGCACAAGGACAACCCGGTCGAGGGGCTGACCCTGCCGGAAGTCGACGCGATCTTCAGCGCCAACCGGAACCTCGGTCGGCCGGAGCGGATCGAGCAGTGGGGCGAGGTCGGCGTGGAGGGTCCGCTGGCCGAGCGGCCGATCAGCCTTTACGGTCGGAACAGCGCCTCCGGGACCTACGGCTACTTCAAGGAGGTGGCGCTGGGCGACGGCGACTTCAGCGACGCCGTGAAGGAGCAGCCCGGCACCGCCGGCGTCGTGCAGGCGGTCAGCGACGACCCGGCCGGCATCGGCTACAGCGGCGTGGGCGGTTCGACCGCCGGCGTGCGGGCTCTGCCGTTGGCGGCCGAGGAAGGCGGCGAATACTTCGAGCCCAGCGTCGAGAACGCCGATACCGGCGACTACCCCCTCGCCCGTTTCCTGCTGATTTACGTAAACAAGAAGCCGGACGCCGATTTGGAGCCCCTGCCGACGGAGTTCCTGAAGTACGTCTTCAGCAAGCAGGGCCAACAAAAGGTCGTGCAGGCGGGGTACTTCCCCGTGTCGGCGGAGGAAGCCGCCGCCCAACTGGAAGGCGCCGCCATTCCCGTCGCCTCCGCGTCCTCCGAAGACGCCGACAACTGACCTGTCGGCGCCCGCTGGTATGACACAGTCCGATCCCGCCGCCGGCACCTCTTTCACGGGGCGTCGGCGGAACCGTAAGACGAAAGCCTCCGTCCGTTGGGCGGACCGGTTGGCGTCCGCGCTGATCTCCGTGGGCGGGGTCGGCACGATTCTGGCGATCTTCGGCGTCGGGCTGGTGCTTGTTTGGCAGGTCGTCCCGCTGTTCACCCCGGGCGACCTCGAAACCCCCACCACGCTGACCGGCGGCGACACGCCCCGCACCGCGACCGCCGACGCCCCGGTGATCGAGCCGGCCGACGGCGTCCTGCCGGGGGACGAACCGGCGCCGGACGCCGCCGGGGGAGCGGCCACGGTCGCGGCCGGCGAGGCGCCGGTGCGGTTCGCCGTGGACGAATTCGCCGTGGCCGCCGCGACCGTCGCCGCCGACGGCACGGTCGTCGCCCTGGACGCCCGCACCGGCGAGCGGCTGGGGGCGAAGCGGCTCGCCGAGCAGGCCCCGACCGCCGTCACCGCCGCCCCGGACGGGGCGATGGTCGCCGTGGGTTTCGCGGACGGGACCGTGCGCCTGGGCGAAATGCGGTTCGATTCGGCGTTTCGTCCGGCCGCCTCCCTGCCGGCGGAGGCCCGCAAGCTCGCCGAGGGCGAAACGACGCCCGTGCCGGCGGAGGGCGACGATGCGGTCGGCGCCGTCGCCGAGGCGACCCGCGGCGGCCGGTTCCGCGTGCAGACCGTCGTCGCGGCGCTGGACGAAGAGGCCTATTCGCTGGGCGACGGCCCGGTGCGGGCGCTGGGCGTGTACGAGTCCCGCAGCGGCCCGGCGGTCGCCGGCTGGGTGGAGGGGGAGGGGCTGAAGTTCCTGCCGTTCCGCCGCTCCGGCTCGAAGCTGACGGCCCGGGACGTGGCTCCGCTGACGATCCCCGGCAGCGCCGACCTGCCGGACGGGCCGCCGACGTTCGTGCGGATCGCCGCCCGGGCCTCCGAGGCCCTCGCCGCCTGGCCGGACGGCCGGGCGGTGCGGTTCAACACCCGCAACGCCCGCAATCCGAAGTTCTCCGAGACGCTGCGGCTGGTCGACGAGGGGCGCACCCTGACGGCGCTGGAATGGGCCGTCGGCCGCGGCACGCTGCTGGTCGGCGACGACGCCGGCGTGACGACCGGTTGGTTTCCCTCCCGCGGCGCCGCCGCCGGCGGGGCCCGGTCGCTCACGGCCGCCAAGAATTATCCCGACGGCCCGGCGGCGGTGACGGCGATCGGCCCCAGTCCGGTCGACCGGCTGGCCGCGATCGCTTACGCCGACGGCACCGCCCGCGTGGTGCAGACGACCGTGGAGAACGTGGTCGGCGAGACGGAACTGGAGCGCCCCGCCGCGGCGGTGACGATCACGCCGCGGTCGGACCGGTCCTTCCTCTACGCCCTTTCCGGCGGCGGGGGCGACGTCGGGTTGAGCCGGGCGGCGTTCCAGGCCGGGGCGGCGGACGCCACGCTGGCGAGCCTGTTCCTGCCGGTCTGGTACGAGGGCGGCCCCGGCCCGGAGGCGAAGTGGCAGAGCACCGGCGCCGGCGTCGGCTTCGAACCGAAGTACGGCATGTGGCCGCTGATCTTCGGCACGCTCAAGGCGACCTTCTACAGCATGCTGTTCGCCGCCCCGCTGGGGATTCTGGCGGCGATCTACACCGGCGAGTACCTCTCGAAGCCGGTGCGGGCGAAGGTGAAGCCCGCCGTCGAGGTGATGGCCGGCCTGCCGAGCGTCGTGCTGGGATTCCTCGCCGCGGTGGCGTTCGCACCGTTCGTGGAGCGATATCTGGTGGCGGCGATGTGCGGGATCGTGACGGTGCCGGTTGCCGTGCTGCTGGGGGCGTACGTCTGGCAGGCTCTGCCGCAGCCGCTCACCCTGCGGTATCGCCGCTGGCGATTGGCGGCGGTGGCGGCGTGCCTGCCCCTGGGGGTCTGGGCCGCGAGCGCGGCCGCCCCGGTGGTGGAGGAGGCCCTGTTCGCCGGCGACGTGAAGTTCTGGCTCGACGGCCGGGCGGGCACGCCGGTGGGGGCCTGGATGTTCCTCACCCTGCCGCTGGCCGCGCTGGCGGTGGGGCTGGGCTCCGCGTACGGGGCGACGCCGAAGATCGTGCGGCGGGCGCGGGGCTGGAAGCGGGGGCGGTTCGCCTGGCTTCGGGTGGCCACGTTCCTCGGCAGCGTGGCGCTGACGCTGGGGCTGGCCTGGGGCGCGGCGTGGGGGCTGTCGGCGGCGGGCAACCTGATCGCCGGTTCGCCCTGGGACCCGCGGGGAGAGATCGTCGACACCTACCAGCAGCGGAACGCCGTGGTGGTGGGTTTCGCGATGGCCTTCACGATCATCCCGATCGTCTACACGCTGGCGGACGACGCCCTCAGCAGCGTGCCGGACAGCCTCCGCAGCGCCAGCCTCGGCGCCGGGGCGACGACCTGGCAGACGACCGTGCGCGTGGTGGTGCCCGCGGCGATGAGCGGGCTGTTCAGCGCGTTGATGGTCGGTCTGGGCCGGGCCGTTGGGGAGACGATGATCGTGCTGATGGCCGCCGGCGGCACGGCGATCACGGAGGTGAACCCCTTCAACGGCTTCCGCACGCTGGCGGTGAACATCGCCACGGAGATCCCCGAGGCGGCCCGCGGGACCACGCACTACCGCACGCTGTTCCTCGCCGCCCTGCTGCTGTTTGCAATGACGTTCGTCGTCAACACCGCCGCGGAGACGGTCCGGCTGCGGTTCCGCAAACGCGTCTCGCAGATTTGACCCCCCCCTCACTGTGGTTAGCCGTCCTCTTGAAGAGGACGGCTAACGAAAGCCCTTCATGAGCGACCGCCCCGCCCCCGCCGCTTTGCCCGCCCGCCGCGTGCGGGGCGGGCCGGCGCGCAGCGTGGTCGCCGGGGGCGAACCGGCGGTCTGGCTGTCCGGGGCGGCGCTGATCATCTGCCTGACGATGATCTTCGGCCTGCTGGGCCTGATCCTGTGGAACGGCGTCGGCACCTTCTGGCCCGGGGAATTGGTGCGGGTGACGCTCCGCAACGGCGACGTGTTGCTGGGCGAGCCGTACGGCACGGAGACGTTCGAACTGCGGCGGGCGTCCGTCGCCCTGCTGCCGACCGAAGCTCGGGCGGCGGCCCTCGCCGCGTTTCCGGAGGGCGAAGACACGATCGAGGCCGTCCGCGTGCTGCTCCGCACGGACAACCGCCGGGAGACCGGCTCGACCTTCACCTACGTCAACGCCTTCGAGGTCGCCCCCGGATCGCGGGCCGAACCGCCGTGGGCCGTCGTGCTGGAGCGGGCCAACGAGGGCCGGTTCCTCGGCGAACCGGTGCGGCTCGTCTCGCCGGAGGGCGCGTTCGAGGGGCCGGAGGCGGCCTGGGCGGCGTTCGAGCGGCTCCGCCCCGCGGCGCTGGAGCGGAACGAACGGCGGCAGGAACTGGAGGAGGCCATCAGCGACGAAGGGCGGAGCCTCAACGAGGCCCGGCTGCGGGTCCGCTCCGCGGAGATGCGGACCGGCGAACTCGGCCGCTCCCTGGCGGAATCGCTCGCCCGGCCGAACCTCCCCCGTGCGGAGCGGGAACGGCTGGGGACCGAACTGGCGGCGAAGCCGGAGCCGCTGCGGTCGGCGGTCGCCGCCTACGCCGCGGCCCGGCGGCGGAACGCCCTGCAGAACGCCCCGCGGGAACAGGAGATGGCGAAGCTGGCCGCCGAGAACGCCGCGGAGCGCCTCGTTATGCGGACCGCCGAGGGCCGGGAGGTGGAGATCGAAACGGCCGACGTCGTCCGCGGCTACCGGGCGAACGCCCTCTCTTGGTGGGGACGGCTGGGCGTGTATCTGTCGCGGTGGTGGGAGTTCCTCAGCGAGGAACCCCGGCAGGCCGGCACCGCCGGCGGCGTCTGGCCGGCGATCTGGGGCACCGTCACGATGACGCTCGTGATGACCCTCGCTGTGGTCCCCTTCGGCGTGCTGGCGGCGCTGTACCTGCGGGAGTACGCCACGCAGGGGGTGGTGGTGTCCGCGGTGCGGGTCGCGGTGAACAACCTCGCCGGGGTGCCGAGCATCGTGTTCGGCGTCTTCGGGCTGGGGTTCTTCTGCTACCTGATCGGCGGCGGCGTGGACCAACTGTTCTACGCCGAACGCCTGCCGGACCCGACGTTCG
The DNA here is from genome assembly GCF_043951915.1 of Alienimonas sp. DA493. NCBI lineage: Bacteria > Pseudomonadati > Planctomycetota > Planctomycetia > Planctomycetales > Planctomycetaceae > Alienimonas > Alienimonas sp. DA493. The sequence continues at coordinate 8,381 of NZ_JBINJD010000002.1, forward strand.
GCAAGGGCGGGCTGCTGTGGGCGTCGCTGACCCTCGCCCTGCTGACCTTGCCGGTGGTGATCGTGGCGACGGAGGAGGCGCTCTCCGCGGTGCCCAACAGCATGCGGGAGGGCAGTTACGCCTGCGGGGCGAGCAAATGGCAGACGATCCGCCGCATCGTGCTGCCCCGGGCGCTGCCGGGCATTCTGACGGGCACGATCCTCGCGGTGGCCCGCGGGGCGGGGGAGGTCGCCCCGCTGATGCTGGTCGGCGCCGTGAACACCGCCCCGGCCCTGCCGGTGGACTTCGACCCGCCCTTCGTGCACCCCTCCCGCAGCTTCATGCACCTGGGCTTTCACATCTACGACCTCGGCTTCCAGGCCCCGGACGGCGACGCCGCCCGGCCGATGGTCTACACGACCATGCTGCTCCTGATTGCGTTGGTCGCGGCGCTGAACCTCGCGGCGATGTGGCTGCGGGCCCGATTGCGGCGGCGTTACGTCTCCGCCTCCTTCTAAACTGTCGTTGTCGATTGCCTCCTCGCCGCCCGCGTGCGGCGGGGATCACCTTCCTCCCTCGACGTTGATTCCTTGGTCGCCCATCCGCTCGCCCCGCCGAACGCCCGCGCCGCCCGCTCGACCGCGGGATCGCCCGGCAACCCGGACGACGTGATCCTCGCCGGCGCCCCGCCCGCGGAGCCGCCCTCGGACCGCATGGCGGCGATCGCCCGCGGGGAGGTCGTCCCGGCGGAGGTCCACCCCGAACTGGCCGACGAGGAGCACGTCCTGCGGGTGCAAAACCTCAAACTGTGGTACGGGGCGAAGCAGGCGCTGTTCGACGTCAGCCTCGACGTGCCGAAGGGGCAGGTGACGGCGATGATCGGCCCGTCCGGTTGCGGCAAGAGCACCCTGCTGCGGTGCGTGAACCGGATGAACGATTTATTGGACATCGTCCGGATCGAGGGCGACATGACCCTCAACGGCGACAGCATCTACGACCGCAGCGTGGACGTCATCGAACTCCGCAAGCGGATGGGGATGGTCTTCCAGAAGCCCAACCCGTTCCCGATGAGCATCTACGAAAACGTCGTCTATCCCCTGCGGATCGACGGCGAGCGGGACCGCCGGGTGCTGGACGAGGTCTGCGAACGCAGCCTCCGCGGCGCCGCGTTGTGGGACGAGGTGAAGGACCGCCTGCAGGAGTCGGCCCTGGGCATGTCCGGCGGTCAGCAACAGCGCCTGTGCATCGCCCGGGCCATCGCCGCGGAGCCGGAGGTGCTGCTGCTGGACGAACCCTGTTCGGCATTGGACCCGATCGCCACCGGCAAGGTGGAGGACCTGATCCAGCGCCTGAAGGGCGAATACAGCGTGCTGATCGTCACCCACAACATGCAGCAGGCCAGCCGCATCAGCGAATACACGGCCTTCATGTACCTCGGCCGGCTGATGGAGTACGGGCCGACGGAGTCGATCTTCACCAACCCGAAGCTGGAAGAGACGAACAGCTACGTGACCGGTCGCTTCGGCTGAGCGCGGGGCGGCCGGACCTCGTACCAGCCGGATGCGCAAGCATCGGCCACGCGTCGCCGGTCCTCTTCGTCGTTCGACTGCGTGCCGCAGTTCGACTCGCGACCGGAGCTTGCGCTGCGGGCTGGTATTCGTGCCGGGGGCGTTAGGATCGGCCAACTCCGTCGTTCCACCGTCTCCCCGTCGCGCCCCGTGTACCTCGTCGTTTCCGCCAGTCTCAGCCCGACCAGTCGCAGCCGGTTGCTCGCCGCGGCCTGTGCGGCCCGTCTGACGGAGCGGGGGGAGACGGTCGAGACGCTGGACCTGCGGGCCGACCCGCTGCCGATGTGCGACGGGGCCGAGGCCTACGGCCACCCGAACACCGTCCGGGCCGCGAAACTCGTCGCCGAGGCCCAGGCGGTGCTGTTCGCCGCTCCCGTGTACAACTACGACGTCAACGCGGCGGCGAAGAACCTCGTCGAACTGACCGGCGCCGCCTGGACCGGCAAGACGGTCGGCCTGCTGCTCGCCGCCGGCGGGCACGGCAGCTACATGAGCGCCATGGGGCTGACGAACAGCCTGATGCTGGACTTCCGCTGCATCGTCGTGCCGCGGTTCGTCTACGCGCTCGGCGAGGCGTTCGGGGAGGTCGCCGAGGAGGAGTGGGGCGTCACCAACGACGACGTCGCCCGGCGGGTGATCGAACTGGTGGACGAAACCGTCCGCATCAGCCGCGCGCTGGCGGCGGACTGAGGCCGCGGGGGACCGAACCGTCCGGGCCCCGCCGGGCGGTTTGCGCTTTCCGCTCCCCGTCGTGCGACGGCTTGTTGACAGGCCGCGCCGCGGCGTTTGAGGTGAGGTCGGGCGGGGCGGCTCCCCGTCCCCAGGCGCCGTCATGTCGAAGCGTCTCGCGTTCCTGCTCGCCGCGGCCTCGTGGGGGGCGCTGGGGCCGACCGCGGCGGAGTGCCTCGGACAGTCGCCGGACCGGCCGGACTGGCGGACGGCCATGGCCTTCCCCCGGGTGAAGACGGATCACCTGGGAACGACCCGCACCAACGAGGCCGTCGTCAAACTGCGGGAGACGGCCTGCCCGTGCGGGTGCGGGATGAAGCTCGCCCAGTGCCTGGTCGACGACCCCAACTGCACGCACAGTCCGCCGGCGGCGCAGGCGATCGTCGACGCGATCTGGCGAACGCCGCGGTTGCACGTGCTGGCGATCACGGACGAGTTCGACAAGTCGATCGGCGTCGACTGCGAAGCCGACCGCCTGAACGTGCTCTCGCTCGTGGAGAGCAACGTGGACAACGCCCTGATCGAGGTGGAGGAGTTCTCCGAGCGCTCCGCCGCCTGGCGGGAACGGATGACGGCGGAGCACGTGCTCGCCCGGATCGGCTCCCTGAAGGTCGCTCCCCACGACGCGGTGTTCTTCTACTACTCCGGCCACGGCCTCTACACCGACCGGGCCGGGCACCTGTTCCACATGCCCCACGGCAATACGGAGCTGAGGCGCGCGTCCGTGTTGGCGGCGCTGAAAAAGCACAACGCTCGGCTGACGGTGCTTATCTCGGACACCTGCTACACCCGGTGGACGGGCAAAGAGCCGGCGGCGGCCGCCCGGGTCTGGAACGACCGGACCCGGCCGCTGATGCGGTCGCTGTTCTTCGAGTCGACCGGCGTGGTGGACGTCACCTCCAGCGAGAGGGACGAGTTCTCGATGGTCTACCCGAAGCGGTCCGGCTCCCTGTTCACCGGCTCCCTGGAGCGGGTCGTGGAGGCGAACCTCGACCGCCCGTTAACGTGGTCGCAGGTGTTCCAGGCGATCCGCGCCGACACCCAGCGGCAGTTCGCCCGGTATAATCCGCAGGGGGTGCCCAACGGCGACGGCGTGCAGACGACCCAGACGCCGCTGGCCCTGTCGCTCGCCCAACGCACGCCGCGGTAGGCCGCGGCCTCCCTGTCCGAACGGCCGTTCGCCCCGGCGACTCCTCGCGGACCGACCGCGCGGGGCCGACCGCATTGCGGTCTCGGCGCCCGATCCTACGATGCGCCGCCGCATCGCCTTTCCCAGCCTCTCCTCACCCCCGCCGACGGCGGGGCGGTTCTGAGACAGTATGAGTCAGCAGTACATTTACCAGATCGAAAACCTGACCAAGGTTTACGACGACAAAGAGGTTTTGAAGGACGTCAGCCTCGCCTTCTACCCGGGGGCGAAGATCGGCGTGCTGGGCGTCAACGGGGCCGGCAAGAGCACCCTTCTGCGGATCATGGCCGGCGAGGACCGCGACTTCGACGGCGATGCCGGTCTGATGATGAAGGACGTCACGGTCGGCTACTTCAAGCAGGAACCGGACCTCGACGGCTCCCTGACGGTCGCCGAGACCGTCGAGCTGGCCGTCGCCGACAAGCGGGCCGTGCTGGAGCGGTTCAACGACCTGAACATGAAGCTCGCCGAGGACCTGCCCCCGGACGAGATGGAGAAGACGCTCAAGGAACTGGACCAGGTCCAGAACCAGATCGACGCGGAAAATTTGTGGGAGATCGACCGGACCCTCGACATGGCCAAGGATGCCCTCCGCGTCCCGCCGGACGACGTCCTGATCGAACCGCTGTCGGGCGGCGAGAAGCGGCGGGTGTACCTCGCCAAGCTGCTGCTCTCCTCGCCGGACCTCCTCCTGCTGGACGAACCGACGAACCACCTCGACGCCGCCTCCGTCAGCTGGTTGGAGAAGTACCTCGCGGCGTTCAAGGGGACCGTCGTGGCGATCACCCACGACCGGTACTTCCTCGATAACGTCGCCGGCTGGATCCTGGAGATCGAACGCGGCCGCTGCCTGCCGTTCGAGGGCAATTACTCCGCCTGGCTGGAGGCCAAGCAGGCCCGCCTCGCCCTGGAGGAGAAGCAGGAGTCGAAGCGTCAGAAGACGATGAAGCAGGAGTTGGAGTGGGTCCGCAGCACCCCGAAGGCCCGCGCCACGAAGAACAAGGCCCGGCTGGAACGCTTCCAGCAGATGCAGGACACCAAGGTGGACCTCGCCGACGAGACGGCGGAGATCCAGATCGCCCCCGGCCCGCCGCTGGGCGAGTTGGTGGTGGAGGCCGAGGGCGTGCGGAAGGCCTACGGCGACAAGCTGCTGTACGACGACCTCACGTTCCGCCTGCCGCGGGGCGGCATCGTGGGCGTCATCGGGGCCAACGGCACCGGCAAAACGACGCTGTTCCGGATGATCACCGGGCAGGAGGAGCCGGACGCCGGCACCCTGCGGATCGGCCAGAAGGTGAAGCTCGCCTACGTCGACCAGAGCCGGGCCGACCTCGACCCGAACAAAACCGTCTACGAGGAGATCAGCGGCGGGCACGACATCCTCGAGCTCGGCGGGGGGCAGAAGATGCACGCCCGCTCCTACGCCAGTAAGTTCAACTTCAAGGGGCCGGACCAGCAGCAGCTCGTCGGCACGCTCTCCGGCGGGCAGCGGAACCGGGTGCACCTCGCCAAGTTGCTGCGGAGCGGCGGCAACCTGCTGCTGCTCGACGAACCGTCGAACGACCTCGACGTGGACACGCTGCGGTCGCTGGAGGAGGCCCTCCTCACCTTCCGCGGCTGCGTGATGGTCTCCAGCCACGACCGCTGGTTCCTGGACCGGATCGCCACGCACATCCTCGCCTTCGAGGGCGACAGCAAAACGACCTGGTTCGAGGGGAACTACGACCTCTACGAGCGGATGAAGAAAGAGCGGGACGGCGACGTCGGCCCCACGCGCACCAAGTTCCAGAAGATCGCCGTGTGACGGGGGATCGCCGTGTGACGGGCCGCGCGGCGGCGCCGGTCCTGCCGGTCGGGTTCGCTCGGGGGGCGGCCGGCTGGTCCCCGGGAGCGGAAACCGCTTGAACGGGCCGTGCCGGCGGTGAAGATTGATCCATCCCCGTGGACCGTCCCCCTGTGGGTTCAACGCGCCCGCCCCTCACCGTCTGATCGATCGCATGGCCGCCAAGAAGTACCTGTCGCTCGAAGAGGCGGCCGAGCGTCTCTCGATGCCGGCCGACAAGCTCAACAAGCTGCGGGCCGACGGCGAACTCCGCGGGTTCGCCGATCGCGGCACCTGGAAGTTCAAGGCCGACGACATTGAGGAGTACGGCCGCTCCCTGCAGGTCTCCAGCGATCCCGACGTTCCCCTGCTGGACGATCCGGACTTCGGCCCGGCCGACGCCGGCGCCGCTTCCGACGAGTCGCTGGAGATCCGCATGCCCGGCGAGGCGGACGCCGGCGACGACGACCTCGGCCTCGCCGACGAACCGACCATCGTCCGCGGCGGCCCCGGCGATACGGACGCGAGCGACAGCGACGTCCGCCTCGCCGTCGACAGCGCCCTGGGCGACGTCCGCGACACGGATTCCCAGGACGCCGGGAGCGGCCCGATCGACCTGTCGGACTCCGACAGCGACGTCCGCCTGATCGGCGACGAGTCCAGCGTGCTGCTGGGCGACGGCAGCGACAGCGACGTGCGACTGATCGCCGACGACAGCGCCGCGGGAGCCGCGGACGACGACGACAGCGACGTGGCGCTGGTCTCCGATTCCGACGCCCGCCGCCCCGGCGGCTCCAGCGCCGTCGGCGCCAACGTGCTGGACGACGACCACCCGTCCGAAGGGTTCGATCAGGACAGCCAGCTCACCCTCGGCGCCGACAGCGGCATCATGCTCGAGAGCCCGCTGGACAGCGGGATCGCCCTGGAGGGCGACAGCGGCGTGACGGTCAGCGGCGACGACGACAGCGGCCTCAGCCTCGCCGACGAGGACGACGACAGCGGCATCGCCCTGGCGGACGAGAGCAGCGGCATCGCGTTGGCCGAGGACAGCGACGCCTCCCTGGCCGACGCCGACTCCGCCGACGCCGCCAGCGCCATCGACCCGGACGACTTCAGCGGCGGGGAGGACGGCTCCAGCATCATCCTGCTGGGCGACGACAGCGGCATCGCCCTGGCCGGCGACAGCGGCGTGGTGATGGCCGACAGCGGCGTCGCCGACAGCGGCATCGCCCTGGACTTCCTTAACGAGGACGACGACGCCCCCTCGCCCACCCAGTCCCTCGCCGCCGCCGGGGCGGGCGCCGCCGCCGCCCGCGGGCCCGGCGCCACCGAGGCGGACCTGGAAGCCGTCGACGACGAGGGCTACTCCGTCGCCGACGACGAGGAGGGCGGCGCCGACACCTCCGTCATCCTGTTCGAAGACGACGAGGACGACTTCGACGATCCGGTCGAAGCCCCCGCCGGCGGGAACACCAGCCAGTTCGAGTTGGAGGAGGACTTCGACGAGTTCGAGTCCGACGACGCCACCGGCAGCGTGGCCTCCGCGGAGATTCTCGCCGAAGACGACGACGACGACATGGACGTCTTCGAAGCGTCCGACGCCGATTTCGAGGACGACGACTTCGAAAGCGGCGCCAGCCGGGCGGAGTTCGCCCCCGGCGGCTACGCCCGGGCCCCGGAGGCGGAGTTCGACGGCGTCACCGTCAGCCTGCTGGGCGCCGGCACCCTGCTGTTGTTGCTCGTCGGCGTGCTCTCCTTCGACCTCGTCCGCAGCATGTGGGGCGTGAACGAACCCGGCGTGTTCAGCCAGACGATCCTCGACTCGATCGGCAAGTCGCTGTATTGAGCCCGCGGCGCGGGGAATCCCAAGGACCAAGAAATCAAGAACCAGATTGATTTGGCGGTCCGGCGGCCCGCCGCCGCCCGTTATCCCTTGGTTCTTGATTTCTTGGTCTTGGAATTTTGTCTGTCACTTACGACCGCGACGCCCTCCACGCCCTCGTCCTCGAACGGGCGCTGAAGTTCGGCGACTTCACCCTCGCCAGCGGGCAGAAGAGCTCGTACTACCTCGACGGCAAGCAGGTCGCCCTGCACGCGCAGGGGCTGCGGCTGATCGCCGCCGGCTTCCTGGAGCTGGCCGCGGACTGGGACTACGACGCCGTCGGCGGCATGAGCATCGGCGCTGACCCGCTGATCGGCGGCGTCCTCTCCCTGTCCGACCGCACCGACCTGGTCGGCGCAATGATCCGCAAGGAAGCGAAGGGCCACGGCACCGGCCGCTACGTCGAGGGGCCGTTGCAGGGCGGGCAGAACGTCTTGGTCGTCGAGGACGTCGTCACGACCGGCGGCTCCAGCCTGAAAGCGATCGAACGCCTGCGGGATTACGGCGCCGAGGTCTGCGGCGTGGTCGCCATCGTCGATCGCCTGCAGGGCGGCGCCGCGGCCTTCGAGGCGGCCGGCGTGCCCCTCAAAACGCTGTTTACCGTCCGCGACTTCGGCATCGAGCCGCCGGCGGCGTAACCCCGAGCCCCGACCGTGAGGGAGGGGCCGTTCTGGCCGTTCCAAGCGAGGGGACCCGCCCGGCGACGGCGGACGCGGGTGAGCGACCCCTCCCTTACGGTCGGGGCTCGGTAGCGTCACCCGGCGAAGTCCGCCAGAGCTCCGCAATACCGCTCCGCCTCGTCCTCCATCACGAGGTGCCCGGCCGGCAGGGCGACGGTCGTTGCGTGGGGCATCCGCTGTTGGAACTCCTCCAGGAACGGCGGGCCGAAGCACCAGTCCTTCTCGCCCCAGAGCAGCAGCGTGGGCTTGTCCGCGAGCGTCGGCAGGCCCTCCTCCAGTTCAACGAGGTGCTTGTAGCTGGGGTGGCCCGGCTTCGTGGGCACGTCCTGCACGAAGCGGTGCAGGGCGACGCGGTCGGCCCAGTTGCCGTAGGGCTGGAAGTACCCGCGGCGGGTGTCCGCCGAGATGCGGTCCGGATGGACGACGCAGTCTCGCATCAGGCCGCGGACGAACAGGTTCGGCCCCCGCAGCAGGAACCCGCCGATCGGCGAGCGGGCCAGGCCGATCTGCCACGGCATCCGGTCGCTGCGGAACGCCGCGGTGTTGGAGATTACCAGCTTCGAGAACCGCCCCGGCTCCCGCACCGCGGCCAGCAGCCCGATCGGCCCGCCCCAGTCGTGCACGACGAGGGTCACGTCGTGCAAATCGAGTTCGCGGACCAGCGCCAGCAGGTTCTCCGCGTGCTGATTCAGGCGGTAGGGGTACTCCGCCGGCTTGTCGCTGCGGCCCATCCCGACGTGATCGACGGCGACCGCCCGATGCGAACCCGCCACGGCCCCCATCGCCCGGCGGTACATCCAGGACCACGTCGGGTTCCCGTGCACGAACAGCACCGGCGACCCTTCGCCGGCTTCGACGTACGCCATCCGAGCGGCGCCCCCCCCATTTGAGGAAGACTGGCCGTCGCCGGTCGGCGGCGTGAACGTGCGAAAGCTCGCCCCGTCGGGGAATCCGGCGCGAATGAACTCAGGAACGGCGTCGCTCACGCGGCGTCTTTCAGGAGGTGAATCAGAGCGTTGGCGAGGTCGTCGACCGCCTCGTCGGGGTGGGCGGCGGAGAGGGAGACCCGCAACCGGCTGGTCCCCCGCGGCACCGTCGGCGGCCGAATCGCCGGCACGAAGAACCCGGCCTCGGCGAGCGCGGCGGAGGCCCGCACGGCGGCGTTAGGGTCTCCGCACAGGAGCGGCACGATCGGGCAGCCCTCGGTCCCCGGCAGGCGGTCGACGCCGAACGCGTCCCGCAGCGCGCGGGTCAGCCGCGTGCCGGTGCGTTCCAACCGCTCCCGGGCGGCGGCGCCGGCGGGCGAAGCGATCCATCGGAGATTCGCCGTCCCCGCTGCGGCCACGGCCGGCGGCAGGGCGGTGCTGAAGATGTGGCTCTTGGCGGTGTGCCGCAGGTAGTCGCACAGCGACTGCGAGCCGCTGACGAACCCGCCGGCCGCTCCGACGGCTTTCGACAGGGTGCCGGTGCGAATCACCCGCGGGTCGGTCGGCGGCGCGTCCTCAACTTCCGTCCCGCACGCTTCCCACCAGCCCCGGCCGCCGCGGCCGCACACGCCGGTTGCGTGGGCTTCGTCCATGACGATCGCCGCGTCGTATCGCCGGGCGAGTTCGAGCAGCCCCGGCAGCGGCACGGCGTCCCCGTCCATGCTGAAGACGGCGTCGGTCACGATCCACCGCCGGCGGGCGTCCGCCGCTTTCTGCAATTCCCGCTCCAGCTTCGGCAGCCCCCCGGCCCAGCCGGGGCCGCGGCGCCAGACCCGCAGCCGGCCGCCGCCGAGCCTTGCCCCGTCGACCAGGCAGGCGTGGCAGTCGCGTTCGAGGAAGACCGCGTCGCCGGGGCCGGTCAGGGCGGAGACCGTGCCGAGGTTCGCCGCGTAGCCGGTGGGGAAGACGACCGCGTCTTCGGTCCCCTCGAACTCTGCGATCGTGCGTTCCAGCTCCGCGACCTCCGGCGAGCGGCCGACGACCGCGGGGGAGGCGGTGGCGCCGCACGGTAACGCCGAGGCCCGACCGTAAGGAAGGGGCCGTTCGCACCCGTCCGCGACAGAGTCGGGGGGAGAATCGCCCGCGCCCGTCAGAACGGCCCCTTCCTCACGGTCGGGGCTCAGGGGGGACGCGGCCAACCCCAGGTAGTCGTTGGAGCCGAAGTTCCACAGTTCGCGACCGTCGATTTCCACGCGGCCGCCGGGCAGCGTGCGGCAGACGCGCGTCGGCCGCCGCAGGCCCTCCGCGTCCAGCCGTTCCAGCTCCTCCGCGACCCACCCGAGGGGATCGCCGGCGTCGGCCGTCATGGGGTGAGGGCGATGCGGTGGTTGCTGAGCCGCTCGAAGCCCTCGGCGGTGATGCGGTAGTTGTGCTCCACCCGCACCCCGCCGATGTCGTCATGGTAGCTGCCGGGTTCGAGCGTCACGACGTCGTTCTCGCGGAGGACGTCGTCGCTCTCCGGCACCTCGATGGGCGGTTCCGGGTGGCCCATGCCCAGCCCGTGGCCGGCGTGGTGGGACAGCTTGCCAAAACCGGCCTCCTCCAGCACGCCGCTGCACGCGTCGTAGACGGCGCTGGCCTTGGCCCCGGCCTTCAGCACGTCTTCGCCGGCCTTCAGAGCGGAGCGGCAGGCCTTGAACAGCTCCTGCTGCCGGTCCGACGGCTCGCCGACGGCGTAGGTGTTCGTGAAGTCGCTGCGGTAACCGCCCAGGACGAAGGAGTAATCGAGGATGAACAGGTCCCCCTGCTCGAGTTTTTCGCCGACCGGCAACCCGCCCGCCTTGCCGCGGCCCTGCCGGGTGGAGCGCCAGTCGCCGTAGACGATGCCCGGCCGGCCGGCGGTTTCGTTACAGACCGTGCTGACGGCGTTGTAGACCTCCAGGTCCGTCACGCCGGGGCGGATCACCTCGAAGGCTTTGGCGTGTCCGGCGTCGCCGGCCTTCATGCATTGCAGCAGGCATTCGATCTCGTCCGGCAGTTTCTGCCGACGCAGATCGCGGAGCAGATTCCCCAGCGAATGCCGCTTGCCGTCGACCGGGCACTCGAAGTGCAGAACCGCGTCGGTCTTGAGGCTGTCGCGGCAGATTTCGCCGACCAGCGCCGGGCACCATTCCCCTTCCAGCGCCGTCTTGCCGCTGAGGGGGCCGCGTTTGGCGAGGGCGGCGAAGGTGGCGTGGTCCCGGTTCGTCACGCTGTGAGCGTGGTCGTACCAGGGCGTTTGCAGGAAGTCGTCGCAGAAGGCCTCGCCGTCGGCGGACTTCGCGGTGAAGTTGTCCGCGGCGAGGGTGGCCTTCCCGGCGCCGTCGCGGGCGTCGGAGCCGCCGTCCCGTTCGAGCAGCAGAATCGCCCGCTCCCCCCGGCTGAAGGAGAGCGGCTGCACCCGGAAGTTCGTCAGGTAGCTGACGTGCCGCGGATCGGCGACGATCGCCGCGGTGATCGAGTCGGGCAGCCGCGCCCAGAGCTTGGCACGGCGTTGGCGGCAACCGGATTCGCTGAGCATCGCGGCAGTCTGGCGAACCGAAGGCAAACCGCAAGGCCCTCCCGCGGGCTTCACGGCGACTTCATCAGGGTTTGCTCGCGCCCCGAGTCCGTTCAAACGGGTTGCCAAGGACGGGCGAGTTGGGTTGCCTTATAGGCTGAGCGTCGCCGGCCGTTCGCCGCGTGTTTGAAGAGGGCGGCTAACTCCGCTTCTGGTTCTTCACCACGACGGCGCTCAGGCCGCCGTCGACGCCGATCTCCTGGCCGGTGATCCAGTCGTGGGCCGGGTCGAGCAGGAAGGCGACCGCGGCGGCGACGTCGCCGGGCTCGCCAAGGCGGTGCAGGGCGTGCATGTCGCGGCTGGCCTCCGCGGCCGGCTCGCTCTTCCAGACCCGTTGGGTCAGCTTCGTCTGCGTCAGGCCGGGGCTGACGCAGTTGAACCGCAGGCCGCGGTGGGCGTAGGTCGCCGCGGCGGAGCGGCTCAGCCCGGCGACGCCGGCCTTCGCGGCGGCGATCGCCTCGTGGGAGTGAATGCCGATCCGCCCCGCCACCGAGCCCATCAGTACGACGCTCCCGCCGTCCCGCAGCGTCTTCCCGGCGGCCCGCACGCAGTGGAAGGCGCTGTCGAGGTTCGTGCGGAGCGTGTCGGCCCACTCCTCGTCGGTGGTGAGGTGGGCGGCTTTCATCAGGAAGGAGCCGACCATGTTCGCGGCCCCGGCGAAGCCCCCGCCGCCCCGTCCTTCGCCGCGCTGAAACGGGCCGAACTGTTCCTGGGCCGCCTCGAACGCGGCCTGCACGCTGGCGCCGTCGGCGGCGTCGAACCGCACGGTTTGGCTGTCCGTCTCCGCGGCGAGGTTCGTCAGCGAATCGACGTCGCGGGCGGCCAGCAGCGTCTGATGACCGGCGGCGTGCAGGCGGCGGGTGAGGTCGGCGGCGATGTCGCTGCTCGCCCCGAGGATCAGGAAACCGGGCATGATTCGGATACGTCGGGGACGAGAGCGGGAAACGCAGGGTTTTAGGGGCGCTGCGAACTCCCGACAGGGGCGGCGTTGCCGCAGCGCCGGCCGGATCGCATGATGTCGGGCCGTTCCCGACGCCGTCGCGCCCGCAATGCCCCCCGTCGCCGTGTCCCCGGCCCTCCTGACCGGGGCGGGCGCCTCCGAGTTCGCCGTCCTCTGCGTCTACGCGCTCGCCGTGGGCGCCGCGAGCGTCGCCGGCGGGGCCCTGCCGGGACGGGTGCGGCTGACCCACCTGCGGCTCCAGTTGGCGATGAGCTGCGTCGGCGGGTTGATGCTCGGCGTGGCCCTGTTCGGCCTGATCCCCCACGCCGCAGCGGGCTTCGGGCGGATCGAGCCGGCCCTGTGGGGCGTCGCCGCGGGGCTGCTGGGGATGTTCTTCCTCCTGCGGTTCGCCCCGTTTCATTCCCACGAACCGCCCTCGGTGGTGGAGCACGAGGGGGGCGAGGAGGGCTGCGGGCACCCGCACCACGACCCGCACCCCAGCGCCGCCCGCTGGGCCGGGGCGGCGTTCGGGCTGGGGGTGCACGCCCTGATCGACGGGGCGGCGCTCGCCGCGGCGGTGCGGGGCGGCCACTCCGGCGGGGGGGCGTTGGGTCTGGGGGCGCTGCCGGGGCTGGGGGCGTTCCTCGCCATCGCCCTGCACAAGCCGCTGGACGCCGTCACCGTGATGACCCTCGCCCGCACCGCCCCCGGCGGGTCCTGGAGCCGGCGGAACCCGGGCACGATCAACCTGCTGTTCGCCGCGATCGGCCCGGCGGGGGCGATCGGGTTCTACCTGCTCGCCGGGGCGGCGCCGGCGGAGCACCTGGTCGTCGGGACCGCGATGGCCCTCGCCGCCGGGGCGTTCCTGTGCATCGCCCTGTCGGACCTGCTGCCGGAATTGGAATTCCACTCCCACGACCGGCTGAAGCTCTCCGCGGCCCTGCTGCTCGGCGTGGCCGTCGCCGCCGGGGTCGAGGTCTTCGCCCACGGCTACGCCCACCGGGTCGCCGCCGAGGGCGAGGAAGCCGGCCCGCTGCACACCCACCCCCACGGGCACCCGCACTCGCATTAGCTGCCGTCGCTCCGCCGTGAGCCCGAAGCGCAAGCGAGGGGGGGATGCGGCGAATCGAGCAACACTGCATTCCGTGATCCGCGTCGCTCCCCTCGCTTGCGCTTCGGGCTCACAGACGGTTGCCGCTTCGTTGTTTCGCCCGACAATCCCCGTCCGATGAGCGACGCCCCCCCGAAGAAACGTCGCCGCCGCAATCGCAAGAAGAAATCGGCCGGCGAGCACGGCGGCGAAACGCTGCCGCCGGAGGAAGTGAAGGGCCGGATCGACCTCGTCGTCGAGCGCCTCAACGCCGGCGTGATGGTCGCGGACCGGTTCAAGATCGAACGTGGCCTGAACACGGTTCTGCACCTGTCCAAGACGGGCAAGCCGCTGTCGAAGAGCCTCGAACGGCTGGAGCGGGACGCGACCCGCAGCGGGGAGCGGTTCGACGAACGGAAGGCGACCGTCCCGCAGGTCAGCTACCCCGGCGAACTGCCGGTAACGGGGCGGCGGGACGAACTGGCGGAGGCGATCCGCGACAATCAGGTGGTCGTCGTCTGCGGCGAAACCGGCTCCGGCAAAAGCACCCAGCTGCCGAAGATCTGCCTGGACCTCGGCCGCGGGGTGGCGGGGATGATCGGCCACACCCAGCCCCGCCGGATCGCCGCCCGCAGCGTGGCCAGCCGGGTGGGGGAGGAACTGGGCGTCTCGAACCCCACGGTCGCTCATAAGGTGCGCTTCGCCGACCAGACGACGGACAAGACGTTGGTCAAACTGATGACCGACGGCGTCCTGCTGGCGGAAACGCAGTCCGACCGGTTCCTGAACCGCTACGACACGATCATCGTCGACGAGGCTCACGAGCGGAGCCTCAACATCGATTTCCTGCTCGGCTACATCAAACGCCTGCTGCCCAAACGGCCGGAACTGAGGTTGATCGTGACCAGCGCCACGATCGACGTCGCCCGCTACAGCGAGTTCTTCGGCAGCGGCGAGCCCGGCACGGAGGAGTTCCAACCGGCCCCGGTGATCGAGGTCAGCGGCCGCACCTACCCGGTCGAGATGCGGTACCGGCCGCTGCCGGAGCCGGACGAGAACGACAACCAGCCCGACCCGGAGGACCACCTCGCCGACGCCGTCGCCGAGGTGTGCAAGGAGGGCCCCGGCGACGTGCTGGTGTTCGTGCCGACCGAGCGGGACATCCGCGACGTGTCCGACGCCCTCCGCGGCCGCCGGCTGCCCGGCGGCGGGCCGACGGAGATCCTGCCGCTCTACGGCCGGCTCTCCGTGAAGGAACAGCAAAAGGTGTTCAAACCCGCCAGCGGCCGGCGGATCGTGGTGGCGACGAACGTCGCCGAGAGCAGCCTGACGGTGCCGGGCATCCGCTACGTGGTCGACACCGGCACGGCCCGCATCAGCCGCTACGCCGCCCGGACCGGGGTGCAGCGGTTGCCGATCGAACCGGTCTCGAAGGCCAGCGCCCGCCAGCGGGCCGGGCGCTGCGGCCGGGTGGGGCCGGGCGTCTGCGTGCGGCTGTACTCCGAGGAGGACTTCGAGAGCCGGGAAGAATTTACCCCGCCGGAAATTCAGCGGAGCAATCTGGCCGGGGTCATCCTGCAGATGGCCACGCTGCGGCTGGGCACGATCGACGAGTTCCCGCTGCTCGACCCGCCCCGCCCGGCCAGCGTGCGGGACGGCTACGAAACGCTGACGGAGATCGGCGCCCTCGACGAGGAGTACGCCCTGACCGACCTCGGCCGCACGCTCTCCACGATGCCGGTGGACCCGCGGATCGGCCGGATGGTCGTCGCCGGGGCGGACGAGGGCGTGCTGCACGACGTGCTGGTGATCGCCTCCGCCCTGGAGATCCAGGACCCCCGCGACCGCCCGGTCGACAAGAAGGGCGCCGCGGACGCCGCCCACGAGCCGTTCCTCGATTCGGACAGCGACTTCCTCACGCTGCTCAACATCTGGAACTGGTATCAGGAGCGCCGCAAATCGCTCTCCCGCGGCAAGCTGATGAAGGCTTGCCGCCAGAATTTTTTGAATCACGTTCGCCTGCGGGAGTGGAGCGACGTGCACCGGCAACTGGCGGACCTGGCCCGGTCCGCCAAGCTGCCGAAGCGGTCCCACGACGGCGAGAAGTACGACCCGATCCACCGGGCGCTGCTGGCCGGGCTGCTGGGCAAGGCGATGTACCGGCCGGACGACGGGCCGGAGTACACCGCCGCCGGGGGGGTGAAGTGCGTGCTTTGGCCGGGCAGCGGCATCTTCAAGAAGAAGCCCAAGTGGGCGATGGCCGCGGAGCTGGTGGAGACCGGCCGCCGCTACGCCCGCACCGCGGCCCGCATCAGCCCGAGCTGGATCGAGCCGCTCGCCCCGCACGTGCTGAAGTACGAGTGGAGCGAACCCCGCTGGAACCCGGACAGCGGCGCTGCCCAGTGCGACGAGAAGGTCACGCTGTACGGCCTCCCGGTCGTCCCCCGCCGCACCGCCGGGCTGGCGAAGTACGACGCCCTGCTGGCCCGCACGCTGTTCATCCAGCACGGCTTGGTCGAATACGACCTGCCCGGCGTCGACCCGGTCGACGGTAGCGGCGGCCCGGAATTTCTGTACTTCAACCGGCAGATGCAGGTCGAAGCAGAGAAACTCCAGGCGAAGGCCCGCGGCGAGGACCTGCTCGTCGGCCCGCAGGCCCGGTTCGAGTTCTACGACGAGAAGCTGCCCAACCGCGTCACCGACCTGCCCCGCCTCAACAAGTGGTTGAAGGAGGCGAGCGAGGAGGAGCGGGACGCGCTGGTGATGGACCGGTCGCTGTTCATCCGGACCGGCGCCGCGGAGCCGGATTCGCAGCAGTATCCGGACGCGCTGAACCTCTCCGGGGCCGAGGCGAAGATTGAATACCGCCTCCGCCCCGGCGAGGCCGGCGAGGGGGAGGACGAGGGGCTGACGGTCCACGTCGACCGCCGGGACGCCCACCGGCTGAGCGCCGCCCGCCTCGGCTGGCTGGTGCCGGGGTTGCTCGCGGAAAAAGTGACCGCCCTGATCCGCGGTCTGCCGAAAGACCTGCGGACGCGGTTCGTCCCCGTCCCGGACACGGCCCAGGAGGTCGTCGACCTGCTGACCTTCGGCGAGGGCGACCTGCTGCACGAACTCTCCCGCGTGCTGCAACGCATCGGCGGGGAGCGGGTGCCGGTCGAACTGTTGGAGGCGATCGAACTCCCCCGGCACCTCCGCATGACGGTGCGGGTGACCGGTGCGGAGGGCGGCCCGGCGACGGTCGCCGTGCCGGCGGACGGCCGCAGCGAAAAGAAGCTGCTCGCCCCCGCCGCCCCGCCGGAGCAGCGGTTCCACCGCGACGGCCTCACCCAGTGGGACTTCGGCGAACTGCCGGAGTCCGTGCAGGTCAGCGGCAAAACGCTGCACCCGGGACTAGTCGACGCCGGCACGACGGTCTCCGTGCGGCTGTTCGACTCCGTGGAGAAGGCGACCCACTTCACCCGCGGCGGGCTGCGGCGCCTGTTGGTTCTGGCCGACCCCGCCGGCTACGTCGCCGGGCCGGGCCCCTCGGCGCTGGAGGGCAGCGGGGTGACGGCCGACGAGTTGCGGTTGCTCGTCGCCGACCGGGCGCTGGTCCCCGGCGACGACCCGCACGCCTTCGAACCGCCTCGCAGCGACGCGGGTTGGGCGAAGATGAAGTCGGCGGCGGAGGCCCGCAGGGAGTCCGCGTTACGGCAGGTGAACGAACTGGCGGGGGCGCTGGTCCCGGCGTTGGTGCAGGTCAAGGCGTCGCTGGACGCCACGCATCCGCCGGCGTGGGAGGAGGCGGTGCTGGACATGCTCGAACAGATCGACGCCCTCGCCACGCCGCGGTTCGTGCTCACGACCGACTGGCCCCGCCTGACCGAGTTCCCCCGCTACGTCCAGGCGGCGAATCGGCGGTTCGAGCTGCTGAAGAGCGGCGACTTGAAAGGCGACGGCGAGCGGGAGGACCGGCTCGCCCCCTACCGCTCCCGGTTGGAGCGGCGGCTGGAGCGCTGCGACGACCCCCAGAATCCGCCCGGGAAAGTCGCGGCGTTCCGCTGGCTGGTCGAGGAATTACGGGTCAGCCTGTGGGCCCCGGACCTGGGACACCCGCCGGGGGTGATCGAAAAGCGGTTGGAAAAGCAGTGGCAACGCGCCAAGCTGGCGTGACGCCCGCCCGCCCCCGCAGCGTCGTGTCCCGATGCCCCCCGAACCTGCGACCCCCGAAGCCGCCGCCTTCGCGGAGACGCTCCGCGGACGCGGCATCACGGACGAGCGGGTGATCGCCGCGGTCGCCGCCGTCGACCGGGCGCGGCTCATGCCGCCGGAGCAGCGCTCGACCGCCTGGGTGGACGCCGCCCGGCCGATCGGCGAGGGGCAGACGATCAGCCAGCCGTCGCTGGTGGCGATGATGACCGAGGCGCTGGAGCTGACCGGCGACGAAACCGTGCTGGAGATCGGCACCGGCAGCGGCTATCAGGCGGCGATCCTCGCCCACCTGTGCCAGCGGGTGGTGACGGTCGAACGGCTTGCCGAACTCGCCGAGCCGGCCCGCAAGGCGCTGGGGGAGTTGGGGATCGACAACGTGACCTTCCGCACCGGCGACGGCACCCTCGGGGCGCCGGAGGACGGGCCGTACGACGCGATCGTCGTCACCGCCGCGGCCCCAGACGTCCCGCCGGCGTTGGTGGAGCAGCTCGCCGAGGGCGGTCGGCTGGTGATCCCGGTCGGCGACCGCTTCACCCAGGACCTGTTGCGGGTCCGCAAAACGGCGGAGGGAACCGACCGGACGGTGTTGTGCGGCTGCCGGTTCGTCCCGCTGATCGGGCAGCAGGGGTGGGACGAGTAGGGGCCGCTCCGCGGACCGGGCTCTGGGGGCGTCGCGCTCTCACCAACCGCGATCCCTTTCGCGATCGGTCCGCAGAGCGGACCCTACGGCATGGACACCCTCAATCAGGTCCTCGACGCCGTCTTCCAGCGGGTGCAGAACCACTGGATCGAACTGCTGACCGCGGCGGCGTTCACGCTGGTCGGCTGGTTCTTCGGGCGCCGCCGGGCGAAGGCGGATTGGCGGAAGCGGGAGTTCTTCGACCGGGTGAACTTCAGCCTGAACTCGCTGGGCCCCGCGGAGAAAGGGGCCGACGGCGAACCCGGCCCGCGGACGCTGCGGATTCGCACGCTGGCGGAGATGAACGCCGGCGACGTGTTCCTCAACGCTGCGGCCCGGGACGCCGTGACCGCCGCGGCCCGCCGCACGACGCCGGCCGACCCGACCCTCCCGTTGCCGCAGAACGACTACTGGTTCTACCTCAACGCCGTGCTGAACGAGCTGTCGGAGCGGTTCGCCGCCGGGTTGCTGCGGCGGGACCTCGGTCAGCAGGTGCGGGGGGAGACCTACCTCGTCTGCCTCACCTGCGAGGCCGCCGGGACGATCCGGCAGCGGAAGATCCGGGCGATGGTGATCCGCAAGGACCTGTTGCTCGATCTGCCGGAGGGGGAGCCGGCCTACGAGGCCCCGACGCACTCGACGCGTTGGGAGACGCTACGGTTCCTCGCCGCCGAACACGGCCGCAACCCGTGGAAGTTCCTCGAAGTGGAACTGTGCCTGTAGGGTCCGCTGCGCGGACCGTCTCCGATGACGTCGCCGCTTCGTCTACGGTCCGCACAGCGGACCCTACGGGGCTTTCGGCCAGGGCACCTCGTAGACGGCCGGCCAGAGTTTGCCGGTGAGCAGCAGGCGTTCGCCCTGCTCGTCCCAGGCGATGCCGTTGAGGACTTTCTCCCGGTCGTTCACCCCGGAGAGGCGGACGAGTTCGGAACCGTCCAGCCAGCCGGTCACCTCGCCGGTGGCCGGGTCGATCCGGGCGATGTGCGGGCTGTACCAGACGTTCGCCAGCACCTCCGGTTCGCCGTCGGCCCGGCGGACCCATTCCAGTTCGTTGAGCTGGTCCACCGGCCGGCCGCGGTCGGTCACGCGGACGCGGCCGGTGACGGTCCCGGTCGCCGGGTCGAGGAACCGCAGCACGCTGCTGCCGTCGGAGAGGATCAGCCGTTTCCCGTCGGTCGTCAGGCCCCAGCCCTCCCCGGCGATGCGAAAGCGCCGCTTCGCGGTGAGGGTCTCGCGGTCGTAGACGAAGGCCCAGCCGCTCTGCCAGGTGAGCTGAAACACCTCGTCCCCCAGCACGCAGACGCCCTCGCCGAACAGCCGGTCGTCCAGCTTGCGGAAGGCCTTGGTGCGGCCGGTTTCGAGATCCACGGTTCGCAGCACGCTGGTTCCGTGGCGGCCGGTGCCCTCGTAGAGAACGCCGTCGTGCCAGGCGAAGCCCTGCGTGAAGGCTCGGGCGTCGTGGGGGTAGCGTTTGGTCGGCGTAAGCCGGACGACGGCCGCGTCGTCCGCGGTCTGGGCCGCGAGGGTGAGCCCCAACCCGGCGACCGCGGCGAGACCGCAGGCGGCGGCCAGCAGCTTGCGGGTCATGCGATCCGTCTCCAGGGTCAGGCGGGGCCGATGCCGTCCGGCGTGGCGTGGAAGCCGCCGCGGGCGTGGTCGCAGCGGACGGCCCGGCCGCGGACGCCCTCGTCGAACCGGGGGCTGCCGTCCACCGTAGTCGTTCCGCCGCGGCGCGAGAAGACCCGCCGCCCGCCGACGAACGTGTCCGTCACCCGGCCCGTCAGCGTCTCGCCGTCCCAGGGGCTCCACCGGTTCTTCGTGACCTGCTCCGCGTCGCGGACGGTGAAGCTCTCGTGTGGATTGACGATGCAGACGTCGGCGTCGTAGCCGTCCGCCAACCGCCCCTTCCCGACGAGGCCCCACACGCGGGCCGGGGCGTCGCACATCGCCTCGGCGATCCGCTCGACGGTCACCCCGCGCTCCGGGCCGTGGGTGAGCAGCAAACTCAGGCTGTTCTCCAGCGCCGGCAGGCCGGAGGGGGAGTCCGGGTAGTCGGCGGCCTTCTCCTCCAGCGTGTGCGGGGCGTGGTCGGTGGCGACGACCTGGATCGTCTCCCCGTCGGCGAGCGCCTGCCACATCGCGGCCCGGTCGGCGGCGCTTTTGATCGCCGGGTTCATCTGCACCCGACTGCCGAGACGGTCGTAGTCGCGGGTGTCGAACAACAGGTGATGCGGGCAGACCTCCGCGGTGATCTGCGGGCCGGCCTGGGCGATCTCCCGCAGTTCCCCCGCGGTGGAGACGTGCAGCACGTGGAAGCGGTGGTCGTGCCGGGTCGCCAGATCGATCGCCCGCCGCACGCTGACGACGGCGGCCTCCTCGTTGCGGATGTCGCTGTGCACCCGGATCGGCCAGGGCGGTTCGCCGAGGCGGTCCCGCACGGCCTCGCGGTTCGCCCGCACGGTCGCCTCGTCCTCGCAGTGGGCGCACAGGGGGAGCGTCGTCTCGGCGAAGATCGCCTCCAGCGCCTCCTGGGCGTCGACCAGCAGGTTGCCGGTGCTGGACCCGATGAAGATCTTGATCCCGCAGGTGACGTCGGGATCCGCGGCCTTCAGTTCGTCGAGGTTGTCCGGCGTGGCGCCCAGGTAGAAGCCCCAATTCACCAGGGCTTTCTCCTCGGCGATCTTGTTCTTCGCCTCCCACAGGGCCCGGGTGACGGTGGCGGGCTTGGTGTTGGGCATCTCCAGCACGGTCGTGACCCCGCCGGCGGCCGCGGCCCGGGTGCCGGTGCGGAGGTCTTCCTTGTGCGTCAGGCCGGGATCGCGGAGGTGCACCTGATCGTCGATCACCCCGGGAAAGATCAGCTTGCCGGTGCAGTCGACGATCTCGTCGGCCTGAACCGCGGCGGGCGGGTCGATCTTCAGCGTGCCGCCGTCCAGCAGCACGTCGACGCGACGGGTTTCGAAGCCGGAGCCGACGGGAAGGACGGCGTCGCCGCCGCGGAGCAGGGTGCGGTGGGCCATGCGGTAATCCGGCGTCTGGATGCGGGTGGACGGAGCGGGGAAGGGGCCGGAGAATGCCGGTTCGCCGCTCGCCCGTCACCCCCCTCACCCCGAATGCGGTGGAGATTTGAAAGCGCTCGTGAAAGCCAAGCCCGAACCGGGGCTGTGGCTCGAAGACGTCCCCGAGCCGGAGGTCGGCCCGAACGACGTGCTGATCGGCGTCCATAAGACCGGCGTCTGCGGCACCGACCTGCACATCTACCAGTGGGACGCCTGGGCCCGCAAAACGATCCCGGTGCCGATGGTCGTCGGGCACGAGTTCGTCGGGGAGGTGCTGGACACCGGCTCCAACGTGACCGACTTCCACCCGGGGGAGATCGTCTCCGGTGAGGGGCACGTCGTCTGCGGGCGCTGCCGGAACTGTCTGGCCGGCCGCCGGCACCTGTGCGCCCACACGATCGGGCTGGGGGTGAACCGCCCGGGGGCGTTCGCCGAACGGCTGAGCCTGCCGATGACGAACGTCTGGCACCACGCCGACGACATCGACACGGACGTCGCCGCGATCTTCGACCCGCTCGGCAACGCGGTGCACACGGCGCTGCACTTCGAGGTGCTGGGCGAGGACGTGCTGGTGACCGGCTGCGGCCCGATCGGCTGCATGGCCGTCGCCGTGGCCAAACACGCCGGCGCCCGCTTCGTCGTCGCCACCGATCCCAACGCGGAGCGCCGGGCCCTGGCGAAGCAGATGGGCGCCACCCGCGTCGTCGACCCGACGAAGGAAAAACTCGCCGACGTTCAGCGGGAACTCGGCATGAAGGAGGGCTTCGACGTCGGGCTCGAAATGTCCGGCAACCCCTCGGCGTTCCGCGACCTGCTGGCGAACCTCTGCCACGGCGGCAAGTGCGCGATGCTCGGCATCCCCAGCGAGGAGATCGCGATCGACTGGAACACGGTCGTGTTCAATATGCTCACGATCCAGGGCATCTACGGCCGCGAAATGTACGAAACGTGGTACCAGATGACGGTGATGCTCCAGAGCGGCCTGGACGTCACCCCCGTCATCACCAGCCGGCTGCGGTACGATCAGTTCGAAGAGGGCTTCGCCGCCATGAAAGCCGGCGGCGGCAAAGTGATCCTCGACTGGAGAGACGCCTGACGGAGCCGCTTGCGGTTTCGCCGGTCGATCACGGAACTGATCCCGATGAGTGCGTCGTTCCCTGCGCCAGTCACTGCCGACGCTTTTCAGCGGATGGAAGACCCTCGGAACGGCCGATGGACCCTCACCCGCGGAATGCTGACGGTCCAGCCGTGGCCGGGGCTCCTGCACGGGGCAGTGCACGGCCGCGTTCTCAGCCAACTGATCGAACGAGTCGATCTGGCTCAGTGGCGCGTGTTGAACGTCGGCTGCATGACTCACCGCGATCCCGATACCGTCCGTCAGATCGAAGTCGCTCTCTATAGCTATGAGCGGGTCCGTGGGCGGCGCTGTCCCGTCACGGACTATCCTACAATCGGACCGGAACTGGCGTTCGAAGTCGTGGACGTTGCCGACACGCCGCACTCCGTCCTGGAAAAGGTGGACGATTTACTCGCCGTCGGAACCGACCGCGTCGTCGTCCTCAACCCCTTACGTCGCACCGCCGTCCTCTATCACCCCGACGACGAACCCACCTTTCTGCGGGAGCAGGATCGCCTCGCCCTGCCCGCGCCGCTCGACGGTTGGACGCCGACCGTCGCCGAACTGCTGTCCGAAGGAAATTAGCCATCGCCGCCCCGTCCGACCGTTTCCTCAATCACGTCGCCGCCGAACTGGACGGCATCCGCGACGCCGGCACCTACAAGAACGAACGCGTTCTGCACTCCCCGCAGGACGCCCGCGTCACCGCCGAGCCCGGCGGGAAGGTGCTGAACCTCTGCGCCAACAACTACCTCGGCCTCGCCGATCACCCGGCGGTGCTCGCCGCCGCCCGGGCCGAACTGGACGAACGCGGCTACGGCATGGCCAGCGTCCGGTTCATCTGCGGCACGAACGACAAGCACAAGGAGCTGGAGGCCCGCCTCTCCCGCTTTCTGGGCACAGAGGACACGATCCTCTATCCCAGCTGCTTCGACGCCAACGGCGGGCTGTTCGAGGTGCTGCTCGGCCCGGAGGACGCCGTGATCTCCGACAGCCTGAACCATGCCTCGATCATCGACGGCATCCGGCTGTGCAAGGCCCAGCGGTTCCGGTACAAGAACAACGACCCGAAGGACTTGGAAGCGAAACTGAAGGAGGCGAAGGACGCCCGGTTCCGGCTGATCGCCACCGACGGGGTGTTCTCGATGGACGGGGTGATCTGCGACCTCGCCGCGGTCTGCGAGTTGGCGGACAAGTACGACGCCCTGGTGATGTTCGACGACTGCCACGCCACCGGCTTTCTCGGCCAGACAGGCCGCGGCACGCACGAGCACTGCGGGGTGATGGACCGGATCGACGTCACCACCGGCACCCTCGGCAAGGCGCTCGGCGGCGCCAGCGGCGGCTATACGGCGGCGAAGCAACCAATCGTGGACCTGCTCCGCCAACGCAGCCGGCCGTACCTGTTCAGCAACGCCGTCGCCCCGCCGATCGTCGCCGCGAGCCTGACGGTGCTGGACATGCTCGAAGCGGACACGTCCCTCCGCGACACGCTCGAAGCGAACACGGCCCACTGGCGGGAGAGCCTGGCGAAGACCGGACTGTCGGTGCTGCCCGGCGAGCACCCGATCACCCCGGTGATGCTCGGCGACGCCGCCCTCGCCGGCCGCTTCGCCGACAAGCTGCTGGAGCGCGGCGTGTACGCGATCGGCTTCAGCTACCCGGTGGTGCCGAAGGGGCAGGCGCGGATTCGGACGCAGGTTTCCGCGGCCCACACCCGCGACGACCTCACCTTCGCCGCGGAGCAGTTCGCCGCGGTAAAAGCGGACCTTGCGTTGTAGAGACGTCCGCACGAAGCCT
Organism: Alienimonas sp. DA493; assembly: GCF_043951915.1. Classification (NCBI taxonomy): domain Bacteria; kingdom Pseudomonadati; phylum Planctomycetota; class Planctomycetia; order Planctomycetales; family Planctomycetaceae; genus Alienimonas; species Alienimonas sp. DA493. The sequence continues at coordinate 32,634 of NZ_JBINJD010000002.1, forward strand.
GTCGGAACTGCGACCGTCAGGGAGCCGGCTCCCTGACGGTCGGACGGCCTCGGCGGTAAACTGAGGCCATGACCGCCACCTTCGCCCCCCGCGGCTCCAAGGCCGAGCTGGAAGCCCCGGACGCCCCGTTCGCCCCCAAGTTCGACGCCGACGGGCTGATCCCCGCGATCGCCGTCGACGCCGAGGACGGGACGATCCTCATGCAGGCCTACATGAACGCCGAGAGCCTCGCCCAAACGTTGGAGAAGGGCGAGGCGGTCTACTGGTCCCGCAGCCGGCAGGAACTGTGGCACAAGGGCGCCACCAGCGGGCAGGTGCAGACCGTCGTCGAACTGCTGACCGACTGCGATCAGGACAGCATCCTGCTCCGCGTGAAGCAGGCCGGCGGCGGGGCCTGTCACACCGGGCAGCGCTCCTGCTTCTACCGCAAGGTGCCGGTCGGGCAGGGGAACGCGGTGAACCTCGCGTCCTCCTCCTACCAATCGTGAGCGGGGCGCACCTCACCGTCGTCCGCCGGATCGAGTTCTGCGCCGGGCACCGGCTGCTCGGGCACGAGGGCAAGTGCGCCGCCCTGCACGGGCACAACTACGCCGCGGAGTTCCACGTCACGGCCGACGCCCTCGACGACGTCGGCCGGGTGGTCGATTTCGCCGCGATCAAGGCGGAATTGAAAGGTTGGATCGACCGCGAGTGGGATCACGGCTTCCTGCTGTACGAGGGGGACGAGACCGCGATCGCCGCGGTGCGGGCGGTGGAGCCCTGCAAGCTGTTCACGCTGCCCCTCAACCCCACCGCCGAGGCGCTGGCGGACTACCTGCTGACCCGCGTCTGCCCGGACCGGCTCGGCCCGCTGGGCGTACGGTGCACCCGGGTGGAACTGTGGGAGACCCCCAACTGTCGCGCCGTCGCTTCCCTGCCCGCGTAACGCCGAGGCCCCGCGGGGGCTCGGCGTTACGGGTGATCTACTGGGCGGTCATCGCGGCGACGGCGAACAGCTCCCGCGGGTCCGTCCAGACCGTGTCGATCGCGAAGCCCGCCTCCGCGGCGAGGGCGTCGAGCATCGGCCGGTCGAACTTGTGGCTGTTCTCCGTGTGAATCGATTCGCCCGCGGCGAAGTCGAACCGCCGGCCGGCCACCGTCGCGGACAGGGCGGCGTCGGCGACGAGGTGCATCTCGACCCGGCTCTGCTTCGCGTTCCAGCGGGCCTCGTGCCGGAAGCGGTCGACGGGGAAGTCGGCCCCTAGTTCTCGGTTGATGCGGGTCAGCAGGTTGCGGTTGAACTCCGCCGTGACGCCGGCCGCGTCGTCGTAGGCGGCTTCCAGCGTCGCGGCGTCCTTGATGAGGTCCGCCCCGAGGATCAGCCCCCCGCCGGGGCCGACCGCGTCGTGGAAGGTCCGCAGCACCCCGGCGGCCGCCCCGGGGCCGAAGTTCCCGATCGTGCTGCCCGGGAAAAACCCGACGCGGCGGCGGTGCGGCGGCAACTCCGGCAGCGGGACCGGCTGCGTGAAGTCCCCGACCACCGGGAGCACCGGCAGGTCCGGGTACTCGGCGCGCAGCCGTCCGGCGACGGTTTCGAGGAACGGCCCGCTGATGTCCTGCGGCACGTAGGCGGCCAGGCCGCCGACGTGGTCCCGGCAGGCGTCCAGCAGGACCCGGGTCTTCTCGCTGTTCCCGCTGCCGAACTCGATCAGCACGGCCTCCGGGCCGACGAACCGGGCGATCGGCTCGGCCTGATTCTGGAAGATCGCGGCCTCGGTCCGGGTGGGGTAGTACTCCGGCAGGGCGGTGATCGCCTCGAACAGGCGGCTGCCGGTTTCGTCGTAGAAATACTTGCAGGGCAGCGATTTGGGCTCGCCGGAGAGTCCGGCCAGCACGTCCGCGAGGAAGGTCCGCTCCGGGGCGGGAACGTCGGACGCGGGGGCGGCGCTGGGGTCGGACATCGGGAGCCGGCGATTGGCAGGGGCGGGGGGGTGTCGTAGCATCCATTTCGCCGGTTCCCACCGGCGACGACGCCGGCCCCGACTCTTTTCGAGCCCGCCGGTGTTGGAGAGGTGGCAGAGTGGTCGATTGCACCGGTCTTGAAAACCGGCGTCGGTTCATCCCGACCGCGGGTTCGAATCCCGCCCTCTCCGCTCCTTCCAGCGCCGGAGCCACGGCTCCGGTTTCGGTCCCCCTCCCCTGGCGCCGCGATGTCCGCCGAGAGCGATCTGATCGCCCGCCTGTGTTGCCCGGGGCGGGGCGTGCCGCCGGACACCCTCACGGCGGTCATCACCCTGGCCGTGGAGATCGCCCGGGAAGGGCGGGAGGGGCGCCGCGTCGGCACCCTGTTCGCCATCGGCGACTGCGACAACGTCCGCACCGTCAGCCGGCCGCTGATCCTCGACCCGGTCTCGGAGCACCCCCGGGACGTGCGGCACATCTCCTCCAACGACGTGCGGGAGACGATCAAGGAACTCGCCCAGCTCGACGGCGGGTTCGTGGTGGAGGAGGACGGCACCGTCTGCCACGCGGCCCGCTACTTCGACACCCGCAGCGCCGGCGTCTCCCTGCCGCTGGGGCTGGGCAGCCGGCATATGGCGGCGGCCTCCGTCACCCGGGAGACCGCTGCGGTGGCGGTGGTCGTCAGCGAATCGGCGATCGTGCGGCTGTTCCACCAGGGCGCAATGGTCAACGAGATCACCCCGGAGCTGTGGCTCCTCCGCCGGCACGGGTTGTTGCAGGACGATCACGCTAAGAGCCCCGTCGTGGAGCAGGCCGGCGGCATCGCGGTCGCCTCGTCCAATGGCGGAATTGAGCAGGCGGAGGGCGGAAGGACGGCGGCGGACGGGTAGAATCCGGTCCTTCCGTCCTCCCCCTGCCGCCGTCCGCCGTGAATCAGGAGCCCGACACGCTGCCGCTCGGCCCGTTCCGGTTTGGGCCGGCGGAGGTGCGCATCGCCGGCCGGCCGACCGTGGAGGCCTTCGCCGGGCCGCTGCGGTTCGCCCTCTGGTGCCAGAAGGGCGCCGCCTGGTGGATCGGCGACCTGCTGAATGCCGGCGACGAACGCTTCGGGGAGATGTTCAGCCAGGTGTGCGAGGGGCAGATCTCCGCCAGCCTGCTGCAACGGTACGAATCCGTCGCCCGCCGGGTGCCGCGGGAGAACCGCCGGCCGAACCTCTCCTGGAGCTGTCACGCCGCCGTCGCCCGGCTGCCGGGGGCTTCGCAGCGGCGGCTGTTGGCGAAGGCGGAGGAGTACGGCTGGAACAGCTCCGTGCTCGCCCGCCGGGCCCGGGCGGAACTGGCGCGACTCAAGGCCGCGGGGGAGTCGGACGACGACGCCTCCGAGGACGACGGCGACGACGAGGACGACCGCGGCTCCCGGGCCGAACCCGCCTTCCGTGAGGATCTTGCCGAGGCGTTCGACGCCTCTTCCGGGGAGTCCTCCAACGAAACGAAGTCCGCGGCGGCGACGACGGGGGCGGGCGAATGACCGGCGGACGGCTCGCCGGCGCCCTGGATCGTCGCTGGCTCAGAACGCTGACCGGGCGCCCCCGGGCCGGGGACGCCAACGCCGGGCCGCACGCGGACGCCGCGGCGTGGCTCGTGCAGTTGCGGTGGGTCGCGGCGGCGGGGCAGCTGGTGACGATCGCGACGGTCTGCTGGGGGTTGGGGCTGAGCCTCGACGCGGTCCCGCTGCTGTGGGTCGTGGCGCTGACGGCCGGGACGAACGTGGCCCTCGCCGCCTGGCTGACCGCCCACCCGGAGCACGGCCCGCCGGGGGAGCCGGATCGCAGCCTCGTGCCGGCGCTGGGGGCGGCGATGCTGCTGGACGTCGCCCTGCTGACGGCGCTGCTGTTCTTCAGCGGCGGGCCGAACAACCCGTTTTACGGGTTCTACTTCGTGAACCTCGCCCTCGCCGCGGCTCTGCTGCCGACCCGCTGGGCGTGGGCCTGCGACGCCGTCGCGGTGCTCGGGTTCGGGTTCATCCTAACCGACCACCACCCGCTGCCGGGCATCCCGCACGCCCAGCCGCCGCTGCTGGAGGTCGGCCGCATCTCCCTGCTGACGGCCGGCCGGTTCGTCGCCTTCCTGACGTGCAGCGGGACGGTGGTGTACTTCGCCACGCTGCTGCGGGACCGCGTGCGGCAGCGGGACGCCCGGGTGCGGGCGGTCGAGGCGGAACTGGCCCGGGCCCAGAAGCTGGAGGCGCTCGGCACGCTCGCCGCCGGCGCCGCCCACGAACTGAGCACCCCGCTGGGGACGATCGCGGTGGTCTCGAAGGAGGTCAGCCGGCGGATCGAGCGGGCGGCGAACGGCAAGCCGACGCCCGACGCGGACGAAAAGAACCTGCGGGACGTGCGGCTGATCCGCGGGGAGGTGAACGCCTGCCGGTCGATCCTGGACCGGATGAGCGCCGACGCCGGCGAGGCGGTCGGGGAGGCGCCGGCGGAGGTCACGCCGCTGGAACTGATCGAGGAAACGCTGACCGGTTTGCGGGAGCGGGGCGTGGTGCGGGTCGTCGCCGAGGACCCCGCCGCCCCGCCGACGCTGCACGTCCCGCTGGTCCGGCTGGCCCAGGCGTTGCGGGGGTTGGTGCACAATGCGGCCTGTGCCGCGGACGGCGGCCCGGTGACGGTCCGCGTCTCCGGGGGAGCGGGGGGGTGTGACGGCCTGCCGCAGGGGGTAGAATCCTCCCGGATCGGCGTGAACGACGCAGACGGTTTGCGGATCGCCATCCGTGACGACGGCCCCGGAATGTCGCCGGCGGTGCTGGCCCGCGTCGGGGAGCCGTTCTTCACCACCAAGGAGCCCGGCCGGGGAACCGGCCTGGGAGTGTTCCTCGCCCGCGCGGTCATCGAACGGCTCGGCGGATCGCTGACCTTCGACAGCGCTCCGGGGCGGGGCACCACCGCCCACATTTTCCTTCCGGCCCGCCGCCCGGCGTGAGCCCCCGCCAGTTCGTCTCCGTCGCCATGTCTCTGACCACCTCCTCGACGCCCGGGTTTGCGCAGCAGCCCCCGACCGCCGCCGTCCCGGGGCGAGTCCCGGGCGCCTCGGACGTCGACCCCGGCTGCTGCCTGATCGTGGACGACAGCGACCTGTACCGGGACCGCCTCGCCGAGGCGATCCGCGAGCGCGGCTACCGGGTGATGACCGCCGACGGCTACGACGCCGCCATCGAGCAGGTGCGGCGCCAGCCGCCCGGGCTGGCGGTGGTCGACCTGAAGATGCCCGGCCGCAGCGGGCTGGACGTGGTGCGGAGCCTGCGGGAACTCTCCCCGGAGACGAAGTGCGTGGTCGTGACCGGGTTCGGCTCGATCGCCAACGCCGTCGACGCGATCCACGCCGGGGCGCTGAACTACGTGACTAAGCCGGCGGACGCCGACGAGATTCTCGCCGCCCTGCACCGCGGGGAGGGGGAGCCGGTCGGCCCGAAGGAGTACAACCCGCCCACGCTGGCGGAGAACGAGTGGGAGTACATCCAACAGGTGCTCGCCGACTGCGGCGGCAACATCTCTCAGACGGCCCGGATCCTCGGCATCGAGCGCCGCACCTTGCAGCGGAAGCTCAAGAAGATGCGGCCGTGAGCGTCGCCCGGACGGGGACGGGGATAACGAACGGGTGAGTCGCGCGGGGGATCGCGGGGGCGGGCGAACGCCGTCCGGCCCGCCGATCCCCCTTTTTTCTTGCCCAATGCGTCCCGCCGGAGCGCCGCGGCCGCGTGACGCACCCGTGCGGCGGCGGGTCGCGTCGCGGGACTTCGCGGCGATCCCTAGGATGCGGCCCGACGGGGGAAGAGCCCCCGCCGCTCCGCCCCCGTTGCCCGCCGCGCCCCGTGAGCAGCCCCCCGCCTCCCGACGACGCCGCCGTTCCCCCGGCCCCGGCCGGAGGGTCGCCCGTTGATCCGGTGACGATCTCCGACGGGACGCCCGAAACGGACGACGGTCGGTTCTACTTCCCGGCCTGGGTCAACATGGCCGTGCTGCCGGGGCTGGCGGTCGTCGGTCTGCTCGGCGCCTATGTGGTGGGGCTGGTCTTCTACGGCGGCTCCCCCGAGACGCTGCTGACCGGCTACAAGCCGACCCAGCCGGTGCCGTTCTCGCACGCCCTGCACGCCGGCCAGATGAAGCTGGACTGCCGGTACTGTCACACCGGCGTGTTCAAGGGCGCCCACAGCAACGTGCCCAGCACGAGCGTCTGTGCGAACTGTCACAACGGCACGCAGGTCGACGGCGTGACGGTGAAGGTCGCCGTTCACGTCAACAGTCCCCGCCTCCAGCCGGTGCGGGAGAGTATCGCCACCGGCTCCGCGGTTCCCTGGGAGCGGGTTCACGACCTGCCGGACTACGCCTACTTCAACCACTCCGCCCACGTGAATCGCGGCGTGAGCTGCGTGTCCTGCCACGGCCGGATCGATCGGATGGAGGTCGTGGAGCAGGTCATGCCGCTGAGCATGGGCTGGTGCGTCGAGTGTCACCGCAACCCGCAGGACGCTCTGCGGCCGCCGGAGCTGGTCACGAACCTCGCCTGGGACTGGAACAAGGAGGGGCTGGAAAGCTACCGCACCTTGTTCGCCAGCCTGTACGACATGCCGGTGGAGGACGCGGATCTCGCCTCGCCGGAGGCGGTCGAGGCCTTTCGCACCCGCTGGGTCGACGCCTGGCAGGACGCCCGCGACGTGCATCCGAATACCGACTGCGCCACCTGTCACCGGTAGTCTTCGGCCGGGCCGCCGCGGCGGCCCGGCGTGACGGCATCGAACGTTTCCTCGCTCACTGCTCGCTCCGCCCCGCATGACCTCCCCCCGTCCCGCCGCCGACCCGTCGCCCGCCGCCGGGGCCGCTTCGTCTTCGGCTCAGGGCGGTCGCCGTTACTGGCGTAGCCTGGACGAGGTGAAGAATACGCCGGAGTTCGAGGCGTTTCTGCACCGCGAGTTCCCGGAGCAGGCCGACGAGCCGGTCGGGTTCGATCGTCGCCGGTGGTTGCAGGTGATGGGGGCCTCGCTGGCGCTGGCCGGCGTGACCGGCTGCCGGTGGGAGAATGAGCAGTTCATGCCGATGGCGACCGGTCGCAGCGCCGGCCGTCTGCCCGGCGTGCCGCAGTTGTTCGCCACCGCCTGGGAGCTGGACGGCGTCGGCCGCAGTCTGCTGGTCAGCTGCGTGGACGGCCGCCCGATCAAGGTTGAGGGCAATCCGGAGGATCGGAACGGCCGCGGCTCCAGCTCCGCGTTCGATCAGGCGTTGATCCTCAGCCTGTACGACCCGGACCGTCAGGGGTCGGTGATGAAGGGCGTCGGGGCGAAGGCTGCTCCGTCCACCCTTGATGCCGCCCTGTCGGCGCTGGGCGGCGTGCTGGGCGACGGCGCCGGCTCCACCGCGGTGCTGTGCGAGGCGACCGGCTCCCCCACGCTGAAGCGGCTCCGCGACCGCGTGACCGGCGCCGGGGCGACCTGGTGCGAGTACTCCCCGCTGTCTGGCGACAGCGTCCGCGAGGGTGCCCGGCAGGCGTTCGGCGAGGCTCTGCGGCCGACCTACGATCTGGCCGCCGCGGACGTCATTGTCAGCATCGACGCCGACCCGCTGGGCGACGACCCGAACTCCGCCGCGAACAACCGCGGCTGGGCGGCCCGCCGCCGGCCGGAAGACGGGCCGATGAACCGGCTCTATGCGATCGAGAGTCAGTTCTCCGTCACCGGCGCCGCGGCGGATCACCGCAAGCCGGTCAAGAGCACGGCGATCCCCGCGTTCCTGCGGGATCTTCAGGCGGCTCGCGACGGCGGCACGGCGAGCGACCCGTTCGTCGCGGCTCTCGCCGACGATCTGAACTCCGGAAAGAAGTGTGTCGTGATCTGCGGCGCCCGCCAGCCGGCGGCGGTGCAGGCCTATGTGCACCGGCTCAACGAGGAGTTGGGCAATCACGGCGTCTCCTTCGCCGCCGAGGCCGACGCCCCGGCGAACGCCGACTCCGTCGTCTCGATTCAGGAGCTCTGCGGGCGGCTGCGGGGCGGCGAGTTCGAGAATCTGGTCGTTCTCGGCGGCAACCCGGCCTACGACGCGCCGGCTGACTGCGAGTTTGCCGAGGCAGTCGCCAAGACGAAGCGGTCGGTCCGCGTGGGCCTGTACCGCGACGAGACGAGCCTGCTGTGCGGCTGGCACGTGCCGATGGCTCATCCGTTCGAGCAGTGGGGCGACGTGCGGCTGTGGGATGGCACGTACGCGATCCAGCAGCCGCTCATCCAGCCGCTGTTCGGCGGCGTGACCAGCGCCGAGTTCCTCGCCCGCCTGCTCGGCGAGCCGGCCGCGACCGGTTACGAGCTGACCCGGGCCACCTTCGACGAGCGGATCGGCGGCGGCACGTCCGCCTGGAAGACCGCTGTGCACCGCGGGTTCGTGGAGAACTCCGCCGGCGAGCCGGTCTCCGCCTCCGTCCGCGGCGACGCCGCCCTGCCGGACACCCCGGCGCCGGACGGCTTCGAGCTGGTGCTCACGCCGTCCAGCAGCGTGCACGACGGCCGGTTCGCCAACAACGGCTGGTTGCAGGAGGCTCCGGACTTCCTCACGAAGCTCGTCTGGGACAACGCGGCCCTGATCTCCCCGGTGGACGCCGCGGAGCTGGGCCTCGAGCAGGGCGACGGCGTGATCCTGACGACCCCCGGCGGGTCGATTGACGTGCCGGTCTACATCCTGGCCGGGCAGGCGAAGGGCTCCATCGGTCTGGCGCTGGGCTACGGCCGCACGGCGGCGGGGATCGTCGGCGGGAACGTCGGGATCAAAGACGGCGCCTTCCTGGACGTCGACGAGGAAGACCAGCTGGCCGAGGGCATCGGCTTCGACGCCTACCCGCTCTGGCGGACCGCGGAGCAGGGGGCGAACTCGCAGGTGATCGCCGGCGTGAAGGTCGCCCCGGGGGCGGTCGAGCACGAGCTGGTCACGACGCAGAACCACCATGCCATCGACGAAAACGGCATGGAGCACATCACTCGCGTCACCCCGATGCTGGTCCGCGAGGCCACCGAGGCGCAGTACGCAGAGCATCCGGACTTCGCCGACAAGCTCGTCCATCACCCGCCGCTGGAAAGCCTGTGGGAGAGTCGCGAGTACACCGGCCGCAGCTGGGGGATGGCGATCGACCTGGCGGCGTGCACCGGCTGTAACGCCTGCGTCGTCGCCTGTCAGGCCGAGAACAACGTGCCGGTCGTGGGCAAGGATCAGGTGAAGCGCGGCCGCGAGATGCACTGGCTGCGGATGGACCGCTACTTCACCCCGAACCTCGGCGGGGCCGCCAAAGCCCCGGCGGAGGCCGTCGACGACGAGGCCGGGCTGGAGGTGACGGACCCGGAGGCCTGGATGCACCCGGCGATCGCCAGTCAGCCGATGATGTGCGTTCACTGCGAGAACGCCCCCTGCGAGCAGGTCTGCCCCGTCGCCGCGACGGTGCACACCGAGGAGGGCCTCAACGCGATGGTCTACAACCGCTGCATCGGCACGCGGTACTGCTCGAACAACTGCCCCTACAAGGTGCGGCGGTTCAACTTCCTCAACTACAACAAGCGGTACGAGGGGGCGAACAAGCAGCTCACCGGCATGGTGCTGAACCCCGAGGTGAGCGTCCGCGTCCGCGGCGTCATGGAGAAGTGCACCTACTGCGTGCAGCGGATCCAGAACGTGACGATCCCGCTGGACAACGTCGGGGCGCCGCTGGAGGACGGCATGATCCAGGTCGCCTGCGGCCAGGTCTGCCCGACGGACGCCATCGTCTTCGGCGACCTGAACGACGAGAACAGCCGCGTCCGGAAGCTGCACCAGAGCGGCCGGGCCTACAAGCTGCTCAGCGAATACAACACCAAGCCCCGCACGGCCTACCTGGCCCGGATCCGCAACCCGCACCCGGACCTCGAAAAGGCCGAGGCGTACTACCGGGACCTGTCCGAGGTCCTGCACGACGACCACGGCGGCGGGCACGGCCACGACGACGAGCACGGCGGCCACGGCGATCGGGCGGAGGGTTCGGAGCACGATCCGCACGCCCCGGACGACGATCCGCACGGCTCCGGCGCCCACGAGCACGACGACGACCACGCCGCCGCCTCCCGGTTGCTGAAGGTGATCCCGGTCTGACCGGCCGCGGCCCGCCCGTCCTTTCCCCTCTCGCTTTCAACCTTCCCCTCCCCCTCGCAGCATGGCCTCGGCCGACCCGACCGCCTTCCGCGACGACACCCCCTGGATCGGTCCGGCCCGCGCGCCGCTGGTGACGGGCGGGAAGTCGCTGCGTTGGATCACCGACCGCGTCACCGGCCTGGCCCTGCGGGACACCCCGTGGCAGTGGACGGCGGCGTTCGTCGTCAGCGTGCTGCTCACGCTGATGCTGCTGGGCAACATCGCCTTCCTGATCTTCCGCGGCGTCGGCGTCTGGGGGAACAACGTCCCGGTCGCCTGGGGCTGGCCGATCGTGAACTTCGTGTTCTGGGTCGGCATCGGGCACGCCGGCACGCTGATCTCCGCGATTTTGTTCCTGTTCCGGCAGAACTGGCGAACGGGCATCAACCGCTTCGCGGAGGCGATGACGATCTTCGCGGTCGTCTGCGCCGGCACCTTCCCGGCGATCCACGTGGGCCGCATCTGGGTCGTGTACTGGCTGGCCCCGTACCCGAACCAGATGGCGATGTGGCCGCAGTTCCGCTCGCCTCTGCTGTGGGACGTGTTCGCGGTGAACACCTATTTCACGGTGTCGCTGCTGTTCTGGTACATGGGCATGATCCCCGACCTCGCCACGCTGCGGGACCGGGCGAAGAACAAGATCGCCCAGTTCGCCTACGGGATCGGCTCGATGGGCTGGACCGGCAGCAGCCGGGCCTGGTGGCGCTACGAGAAGGCCTACATGCTGCTGGCCGCCCTGGCGGCGCCGCTGGTGCTCTCGGTGCACACGATCGTGTCGTTCGACTTCGCGGTCTCCCAGCTGGCCGGCTGGCACACCACGATTTTCCCGCCGTACTTCGTCGCCGGCGCCGTGTTCAGCGGATTCGGAATGGTGCTGACCCTCATCATCCCCGCCCGGGAATGGTTCGGGCTGAAGGAGATCGTGACGCTCCGCCACCTGGAAAACATGTGCAAGGTCATCATCGTGACCGGCAACATGGTGGGCTACGCCTACGCGATGGAGTTCTTCGTCGCCTGGTACAGCGGGAACATGTACGAGGCTTACGCCTTCATCAACCGGGCCCTGGGCCCGTACTGGTGGAGCTACTGGATCATGGTCTCCTGCAACGTGATCACGCCGTTCCTCTTCTACAGCAAGAAGTTGCGGACGACGCCCTGGATCATCTTCGTGATCTCGATCTTCGTGAACATCGGGATGTGGTTCGAGCGGTTCGTGATCACGATCACCTCGCTGCACCGCAGCAACCTGCCCAGCGCCTGGAAGTACTTCAGCCCCACGCCCGTCGACTACATGATGCTGCTCGGCAGCTTCGGGCTGTTCTTCACGCTGTTCCTGCTGTTCTGCCGCTACCTGCCGATGTGCGCCATCGCGGAGGTGAAGAGCACCATGCCCCAGCCGGAGCACGAGAACCTGAACGCCCCCGGCGCCCACACCGGGCAGGATTCGATCAACCCGCCGCAGGCCGGCGACTTCCGCACCGAGGGAGCCTACTAGGAAAGCCGTCATGGTCTCTCGCGGAACCCCCCAACCGACCGATATGCAGCGGACCGACACGCTGTCCGACCCCTTCACGGGTCAGCCCTCCGGGCCGGCCTACAAGGCGCTGTCGCACGTCAACAACCGCCTCGCCGCCCCGCCGGACGCCTCCCGCGCCCCGAAGCTGACAGGCGTCGTGGCGGAGTACGACACGCCGGAGGAGCTGCTCTCCGCCTGCGAGCGCGTCCGCGACGCGGGCATGACGAAGTGGGACAGCTACACCCCGTATCCGATCCACGGGATCGAGCGGGCGATGGGCATCAAGGCCACGATCCTGCCCTGGATCGTGCTCTGCGGCGGCCTGACCGGCTGCGCCACCGGCCTCCTGATGCAGTGGTACCTCAACGGCAGCGAGGAGTTGGCCAACGAGGTCGGCATCCCCACCGCCCTGCAGGGGTACAACTTCCTGATCAGCGGCAAGCCGATCTGGAGCCTGCCGGCGAACATCCCGGTGGCCTTCGAACTGACGATCCTGTTCAGCGCCTTTGGGGCGTTCTTCGGGATGCTGGCCCTGAACCGCCTGCCGCGGCTCTCCAACCCCCGCCTGCGGCTGCCGGGCTTTCGCCGCGGGACCGACGACCGGTTCGTGATCGGGCTGGACGCGAAGGATCCGAAGTTCGACCTCGCCGCCGCCGGCGAGCTGCTCTCCCCGACCCGCCCGGCGTCGGTGCGGGAGGTGTGGGACGTGGAGCCCCGCCGTCCGCCGGCGTGGATCCCGACGGTCGCCCTGATTCTGTTCGCCCTGCTGCTGATCCCGCCGGTCCTGATCGCGGAACACCGCAACACGCCGTGGAGCACCCCCCGCATCCACCCGGTCGGGGATATGGACTGGCAGGCGAAGTTCAAGCCGCAGGAACGCAACCCGTTCTTCGCCGACCAGCGGGCGATGCGTCCGCAGGTTGAGGGCACGATCGCCCGCGGCGAACTCGACCTGGACGACGCCCTGTACCGCGGCGTCGATCCGACCGGCGGGCCGGCCCAGGCCTCCGGTCCGGCCCCGGCGCTGCCCGACGGGCGGGACCAGCGGCTGGCCAGCGCCGCCCTGTTCGCCTTCGCCTCGTTCCGGCAGGACGAGGCGGAGAACGCGGACGCCGGGGACGGCGCCGACACCGGCGCCAGCCCGACCGACGCCCCGCAGGAGCAGACCGGCGACGCGCCCGCCGCCGACGGAGGGGCCGACGAAAACAAGAGCTACGTCACCGACCTGCCGATCGAGCCGTCGCTGGAGAACGTCCAGCGGGGCCAGTTGGTGTTCAACATCTACTGCGCCGCCTGCCACGGGGTGGGCGGGTTCGGCAACGGCCTGGTGGCCCAGCGGGCGGCGACGCTCAAGCAGCCGACTTGGGCGCCGCCGTCGAACCTGCACACCGACGTCGTCCGCAACCGGCCCAACGGCTTCCTGTACGACGCGATCGCCAACGGCGTCCGCAAGATGCCGGCGTACGGGTCGCAGATCGACGTGAAGGACCGCTGGAACGTCGTCCTGTACCTGCGGGCGCTTCAGAAGAGCCAGGCCGCGCAGATCGCCGACATGCCCGAGGCGGACCGCGACCGCGTGCGGGCGGAAGCCCGGGCCGCGAAGGAAGCCGCCCGCCTTGAGGCGGAAGCCGGCGGCGGCGAGACCGCCGCCTCCGGCGGCTCGAAGGAAACCGACGGCGGCGCCGACGATGCGATCGTGCCCCGCGGCGCCAGCGCCGGCGTGCCGGAGACGAGCAGTTCCGCGGCCCCGACGGACCCCGGCAAGGCCTCGCCGGACGTCGACGGCCGCAACGAGAGCGAAAGTCCCGTCGCCGAGACCCCCGAGGAAGCCGCCGCCGAAGAGTCCGCTGGCGACGAACCCGCTGGCGACGAGTCCGAGTCCAACTGAGCCCATCCGCCGCGGTCCCGCGGCGCTCCGTCACCCCCGTATTCCCCGCTCGCTCCCGCGTCCCGCATGGCCCACCACGCCCCCGCCGTCGACCCCGCCAAGCTGCGGGAAGGGCTCGGCGACCTGACCGGCAAGCTTCGCGTGCCGCTGCTGATCGCCGGGGCCGTCGGTCTGCTGGCGGCGGCGCTGCTCAGCCTGCTGCACGGCGGGGACGCGGTGAAGCGGTTCCTGTTCGGCTACCTCTGGGCCTACTGGTTCTTCCTGACGATCAGCCTCGGCGGGCTGTTCTTCGTGATGGTCCAGCACGTCACCCGGGCCGGCTGGAGCGTGACGGTCCGGCGACTGGCGGAGTTCCTGGCGGCGAACCTGTGGGTGTTCGCCCCGCTGTCGATCCCGCTGCTGCTCGGCGTGCTGTTCAACGGCTCCGGGGTGTGGGAGTGGGCGAACCCGGAACTGGTGGAGCACGGCCCGAACGCCGAACTGCTGCAACACAAGTCGCCCTACCTCAACAAGACGTTCTTCCTCATCCGCTGCGCGATCTACCTGGCGGTCTGGAGCTTCTTCGGCTGGAAGGTGGCCTCGCTGAGTCGCAAGCAGGACGAAACCGGCGACGTCAGTCTGACGCAAACGATGCACAACTGGAGCGTCGCCGGGCTGCCGCTGACCTTCCTGACGGTCACGTTCGCGGCGATCGACTTCCTGATGAGCCTGACGCCGACCTGGTACAGCACGATTTACGGCGTGGTGATCATCGCCGGCTGTGCGGTCAGCGTGCACGCCACCCTGGCGATCTTCGTACTGCTGCTCCGCAAGCGGGGCGTGCTGACGGAGGCCGTGACGGTCGAGCACCAGCAGGACCTCGGCAAGCTGCTGTTCGGGTTCATCGTGTTCTGGGCCTACGTCAGCTTCAGCCAGTTCCTGCTGATCTGGTACGCGGACATCCCCGAGGAGACGGAGTACTACCTCGTGCGGTTCGAGCACGGCTGGTCGTTCTTCATGGCGATGCTGCTGACCGGGCACTTCATCATCCCGTTCCTGGGCCTGATGAGCCGGCACGTGAAGCGGCGGGACTCCACTCTGATGTTCTGGTGCGTGTGGGTCCTGTTCATGCACGCCGTGGACCTTTACATCTACATCATGCCCCGGCTGACGCACGACGCGGTGCACGCCGCGGAGGCGGCCGGCGCCTCGGCGGAGCAGCTCGCCGCGATCGGCGTGCCGCTGAGCCTGATCGACCTGGCCTGCTTCGTGGGCGTGGGCGGCTTCGCCGGCGCCACGCTGCTGACGGCGGCCGCCGGCGTGGCCCTCGTGCCGCACCGCGACCCGCGGCTGCACGAGGCCCTCGCCTTCCACAACACCTGATCCGCCAGATCGCCGTCCGGGGCGCCCGCGTCATCCGGGCGTCTCGACCCGGCCGGCGCCGTCCCGAACACTCCCCCAGTTCCCGATTGCCCCGCTCGCGGGGTGAAACCCGCCGCGACCACGCGGTTCATCGACCATGTCCGACCCCATCGGCGACAAGCAGGCCTACAACGACCTGAACATCCGCACGATCTTTCTGGTCGGGCTGCTGTCGGCGGTCGGTCTGTTCGTGATCATCACCGGGGCTCGCGTCCTGTATCAGAAGTGGCAGGCCGGCGAATACCAGGAGAAACAGATCAACGTTCCGCTGGCGAGCGTGGACGCGGAACTGCAGGAACAGCGGGCGGCGATCGACCGCTACGGCTGGAACCCGACCACGGACTCCGCCGCGATGCCGATCGATGTGGCGATGACGGAGCTGGTCGAGGAGCTGTCCGGCGAACCGGTCGCCGACGAACTGCACAGCCTTCCCACCGTGCCGGACGAGGCCGGCGAGCCGCGGGTCGGCACCGGCGCCGTCGTACCGGACGACGCCGCGCCGGACGAGGCCCCGGCAGGCGACGCCGCCGCCGAGGGGGACGGCGCCCTGGAGGGGGCCGGCGTGAACGACGAAACCGAACCGACCGACGTGGGGGCCGAGGCTTGACGCGGCCACTCGCCCTCGCCGTCGCCGCCCTGTGCGGCCTGCTCTGCCCGGCGCTCGCGTCGGCGCAGGCGGTCCGGCCGGACAAGCCGGACCCGAACGTCGTGCCCTTCGAGGTGCGCGAGGTCGGCGTGGACGAGAAGCTCGGCGATCAGGTGCCGGCGGACCTCCTCTTCCGCGATCACACCGGCAACCGGGTGCGGTTGGGCGACTATTTTGACGGCACGCGGCCGGTCATTCTCACGCTGAACTATTCCCGCTGTCCCAAGATCTGCGACATGCAGTTGCAGAACCTGGCGCGAACGCTGGGCGAATTGGACGTGACCGCCGGGGACGACTACCGCGTCGTCACCGTCAGCATCGATCCTTCCGAGGGGCCGGAGGTGGCGGAGAGCCGGCGGCGGGGCTACGTGCGGCTGATGGGGAAGGGGAACTGGTCGTTCCTGACCGGAACGCCCGCCTCGATCGCCCGCCTCGCGCGGGCGGTGGGGTTCCGCTACAAGTACGAACCGAGCACCAAAGAGTATCACCACGCCCCCGTGGCGATCCTGCTGACGCCCACCGGCCGCGTCGGCCGCTATCACCACCGCCTCGACTTCGACCCCGAGACGCTGAAGCTCGGCCTGATCGAAACCGGCGAGGGCACGCTCGGCACGACCTCCGAATACTTCCCGCTGATCTGCTACCGCTACGACCCGGAGCGGGCGGCGTACGTGCCCCGCGTCGCGGAGATGCTGATGGCGGGCGCCGGTTTCCTGTTCGTCGTCGGCTTCGGCGGTTGGCTGTCCTGGCAGTGGCGGCGGAGCCGGGCCGCGTCCAGCGATCGTGAGGGCGGATCGGGCGAAAACTCCCGCGTGCGTCGAGAGGACGCGCGAAGCGGGGGGCCCGTGAACGCTCCCGCCGCCGTATAACACCCGGGGCCGCCCGCCCGGCCCTGACGCCCCGTCGCCGTCGAAAACCTTTCGTCTCGGACCCCCGCTGATGCCGTTCTTCCCGCCGCTCGCCGACGACTCCGGCGACGGAGTGTTGTTCCGCCCGCAGGCGTCGACTTTCGCGGAAAATACGGACTCCCTGTTCTGGCTGATCACGTGGATCAGCATCGTGTTCTTCGTCCTGGTGGTGGGGGCGATGGGCTGGTTCATGTGGCGTTACCGCCACCGCCCGGTGGAGACGTTTTCCCCCGATACGCCCAGCCACAACCTGCCGTTGGAGCTGACCTGGACGGTCATCCCGACGCTGCTGGTGATCGTGATCTTCGGCTTCGGCTTCACCGGCTACCTCGACCAGCGGACCCCGCCGGTCGACGCCTACGAGGTGCGGGTGATCGCCAAGAAGTGGAACTTCCTGTTCGTCTACCCGGACGCGAACTTTAAGAGCAGCACGCTGTACGTGCCGGTGGACCGGCCGGTGCGGCTGCGGATGGTCTCGCAGGACGTGCTGCACAGCTTCTGGGTGCCGGCGTTTCGCGCGAAGTGGGACATCGTCCCCGGCCGCGACAGCATCGTCTGGTTCACCTGCACCGAACCGGGCGAGTACCTTTACGAATGCACTGAGTACTGCGGCAAAGGCCACAGCGACATGATCAAGGAAGGCGGCGTGGTCGCCGTCCCGCTGGAGGAGTTCGAGGACCGGCTGCGCGAGGAACGGCTCATCGCGCTGGAGAGTATCAAGGAAGACCCGCTGGCCGCCGGCGAGGCGATCTACAAGGACGCCGGTTGCTCGGCCTGTCACACCGTCACCGGAGTGAACCTGAACTGCCCGACCTGGAAGGACCTGTGGGGCACGGAGCGTGAGTTCACCGACGGCACCTCCACCGTCGCCGACGACGACTACATCCGCGAGTCGATCCTCCAGCCGGACTCCCGCGTCGTGAAGGGCTACCAGAACGTGATGCCGGCCTATCGCGGGCAGCTGGAGGAGATCGAGATTATGGCCCTGACCGCCTACATCCGCTCCGTCAGCGAGAAGGGGCAGGCGGAACTGGCGAAGTACCTCGACGACGTCGCCGGCCCGGACGACGCCGCCGCCGGCGACGCCCCGGGCGGGACCGCCCCGCCGGCCGCCGAATAGTCCGCCCCCACTTCCGCCGCACACCCCCCGCTTCCAACCTCCCCGCGACCATGGCCGTCGAAACCCCCACTGATTACGCCGCCGGCGACGCGGCCGCTGCGCCGGAGCGTCGTGCGGCCGCCGGCCCGCCGGGGTACGCGGAAGACAACTACATCACGCACTCCCGCGGCCTGCTGAGCTGGCTGGTCACGCTGGACCACAAGCGGATCGGGGTGATGTACCTGATCGGCGTGCTCAGCGCGTTCCTGCTGGGCGGCATCTTCGCCCTGCTGGTACGGGCGGAGCTGTGGACGCCGGCTCGGACGATCGTCGACGCGGACACCTATAATCGCTTCTTCACCCTGCACGGGGCGATCATGGTGTTCCTGTTCATTATTCCGTCGGTGCCGGCGGCGATGGGGAACTTCGTCCTGCCGATCATGCTGGGGGCGAAGGACGTCGCCTTCCCCCGGATGAACCTGGGCAGCTTCTATCTGTGGTGCGCCGGGGCGACCTTCTTCCTAATCACGTTGATGAGCGGGTCGCTTGATACGGGCTGGACGTTTTACGTGCCCTATTCGACCTCGACGGACACCGCCGTCATCACCGCCCTGATGGGGGTGTTCATCCTCGGGTTCAGCTCCATCTTCACCGGGCTGAACTTCATCGTGACGGTTCACACGATGCGGCCGCCGGGGATGGAGTGGTTCAAGATGCCCCTGTTCCTGTGGGCGATCTACGCGACCAGCATCATCCAGGTGCTGGCGACCCCGGTGCTGGCGGTCACGCTGTTGCTCGTGCTGGTCGAGCGGGTGTTCGGCATCGGCGTGTTCGACCCGGCTCACGGCGGGGACCCGGTGCTGTTCCAGCACTTCTTCTGGTTCTACAGCCACCCGGCCGTTTACATCATGATCCTGCCGGGCTTCGGGATCATCAGCGAGCTGATCTCCACCTTCAGCCGCAAGCACATCTTCGGCTACCGGTTCATCGCCTACAGCTCGATTGCGATCGCCCTGTTCGGCTTCCTCGTGTGGGGCCACCATATGTTCACCTCCGGGATGAGCACTGTGGCGGCCTTCGTGTTCAGTCTGCTGACCTTCAGCGTGTCGATCCCGTCGGCCATCAAGGTCTTCAACTGGCTGGCGACGATGTACAAGGGGAACATTTGGCTGGCGACGCCGATGTGCTACGCCCTGAGCTTCATCTTCCTGTTCACGATCGGCGGTCTGACGGGGCTGCACTTGGGCGCCCTCGCCACGGACATCCACCTGCACGACAGCTACTTCGTCGTCTCCCACTTCCACTACGTGATGGTCGGCGGGACGCTGGTGGCGTTCCTCGGCGGCCTGTTCTACTGGTGGCCGAAGATGACGGGGCGGATGTACAACGACTTCTGGGGCCGCGTCAGCGCCCTGGTGGTGTTCCTGGCCTTCAACCTGACCTTCTTCCCGCAGTTCATTCTGGGAACGAAGGGGATGCCGCGGCGCTACTACAACTACGTGCCGGAGTTCCAGTTCTGGCACCAGGTGAGCACCGCCGGCGCCTTCCTGCTGGGCGGCGGACTGCTGATCGCCGCCGGCGTGTTGCTGCACAGCCTGTTCCGCGGCGCGAAGGCCCCCGCAAACCCGTGGGGCGCCGCGACGCTCGAGTGGCAGTGCTCTTCGCCCCCGCCGCACAACAACTTCGACGAACCGCCGACCGTCGGCGATCCGTACGCGCTGAACCGCGTGGTCTACGACCCGGACACCCGCAGCTACCGGCAGATCGAGGACTTCTCCAACGACGGTCCGCCGCAGCAAACCGCGAAGGTGTGAGGTTTTGACGGTTTGCGAAGCCCCCGCCGCGGGTGCGGCGGGGTGACGCCCCTTCCGGCCCGGCCGCGGCTTCCGCAGCCGGGCCGCTTTCTTATGATCCGCCCATGAGCGCCGCCGCCCCCGCCCCGCCGACCGGCGAGCCCGGTCTGGACCCCGCCCACGCCGATCCGCACGGCGACCACGGCCACGGGGACCACGCCCACGTGCACGACCCGCATTCGCCGCACGGGCACGCCCACCACTTCGAGAGCTGGCGGCAGCAGTTCGACGCCGGCAAGCTCGGCATGTGGCTGTTCCTCGCGCAGGAAGTGCTGTTCTTCAGCGGCCTGTTCTGCCTGTACGCGGTCTATCGCTCGCTGCACCCGGAAGTCTGGGAGTACGCGGACCGCTACCTCAGCGTGCCGCACGGCGCCTTCAACACCGCCGTCCTGCTGTTCAGCAGTCTGACGATGGCTTGGGGCGTGCGATGCGCGATGCTGGGCCAGCGGATCGGACTGACCGGCTGCATCGCCGCGACCTTGTTCTGTGCGGCGCTGTTCCTCGGGGTGAAGAGCTTCGAGTACACGGAGAAGGCCCACCTCCAGATCCTCTGGGCCGGGGCGACCGAGGAGCCGCTGATGAGCGGTACCCGCTATCAGGAGCCGCTCGTCGACGTGACCGAGCAGGTCGCCTTGGAGGCGGAGTCGCCCAAGACCCTGGAGGAGCGGGAAGCCGAGGCGCTGGAGGCCACGGACGTGACCTTGCGGAAGATCAGCGTCGGCTCCGCGATCGTGGCGCTCGTGCTGTTGGTCGGGGCGGTCCTGTGCTGGAAGCTGAAGGCGGTCGGCTGGATGGTGGGGCTCGCGGCGGGGGTGCTGTGCGCCGTCGGCCTCCTGATCGGGGCGGAAGGGTCGTTGATCCTCGCCCACGCCATGCACGGCTCGCATGAGACCGAGAGCCACCACGAAGCGGGCGACGATCACGACGGTCACGTGCAGACCGCCGACGAGATGCTCGCGGCGGAGGCCGAGGAAGAGGTCGCCCCGGAGGGCATCGGCCAGTTCTTCAGCATCTACTACGCGATGACCGGTCTGCACGCGATCCACATCCTCGCGGGGATGGTCGTGCTCACCTGGCTGATGATCCGGGCCTTCCGCGGCGACTTCACGCCGGACTACTTCGGCCCGGTCGACTTCGTGGGCCTGTATTGGCACCTGGTCGACCTCGTGTGGATCTACCTGTTCCCGCTCCTGTACCTGATCGGCTGACCGACGCGCCGCCGCGTCGCTCCGTTCGCCCCCGGCCCGTCCGCCGTTCCGCCCGCACCCGTCCCGCCCGCACCGTTCCGATGGCCTCCCACGCCCCGCCCGAGCCGCTGGACCCGCACCTCGTCAGCGGGCACGCCGGCGAGCACAACCCGATCGCCCACGTCATGCCGAAGTGGATGCTGATCGCGGTGTTCTCCGCCCTGCTGGTCCTGACGGCGCTGACGGTGTACTTCGGCTCGTTTGAGTTGGGCAGCTACGAGGTGCTGGTGGCGATGACGATCGCCACGATCAAGGCCGTGCTGGTGGCGACGTTCTTCATGCACCTGAAGTACGACAACCCGTTGAACACGGCGATCCTGCTGTTCAGCATGATCTTCGTGGCGCTGTTCATCGGACTGTCGATCCTCGACA
The DNA here is from genome assembly GCF_043951915.1 of Alienimonas sp. DA493. NCBI lineage: Bacteria > Pseudomonadati > Planctomycetota > Planctomycetia > Planctomycetales > Planctomycetaceae > Alienimonas > Alienimonas sp. DA493. The sequence continues at coordinate 53,700 of NZ_JBINJD010000002.1, forward strand.
CGCAGAGCTACCGCGGCGAAGTCGACGAGTGGCGGGCGAACCAGGCGGCGGCCTCCGCCAGCTGACCCGTCCGTCCGCACGCGGCCGCGTTCGCGGGTGAACCGGCGCCGACGGCGCCGGTTTGTCGTTCGTCCCGCCCTTTTTTCGGTCCGATCCCGTGAGCGACCGCTTCGCCGGCCTACGGTGGAAGGATTGGAGCTTCGTCCCTTCCTCCGGACCCGCCCAGCGGCGGACGCGAATGGGGCTGAACCTATTGCTGTTCGGCTACCTCGGGTTCACCTTCCTCTCGGTCCTGATCCTCTATCTGTTCGCCGCCCTGGGGCGAGACCTGCGACCGGCCGAGTCGGTGCCGCCGGCGTTCTGGGTGAGCACGGTTGTGGTGCTGATCGGCGGGTTCTCTCTGCGGGGGGCCGTGCACGCGGTGCGGCGGGAGCGGCGCGGGTGGGCTCGCGGGTTGGTCGCGTTTGCGCTGGTCTGCGGCGTGGCGTTCGGCGTCGCCCAGACGATCGGGGTGGGGCAATTGCTGGAGAACTACCGCCCGGTCGCACGCCCCTCGATCGCGGCCCCCGGCGGCGGGAGTTATCTCGATCCGAACGCCCAGGTCGCCCTGCCGATGGCCGGGCTGATCACGATCCTCGTGGCTCTGCACGGGGCCCACTTCCTCGGCGGGCTGCTCGTGCTGTTCGTCGCCGCCGCCCGCACCTTCGCCGGCCGGTACGACCACGAATATCACGCCGGCCTGCTGCTCACCGCACGCTACTGGACGTTTCTGGACGTCTCGTGGCTGGTGATGCTCGCCACGTTCTACTTCACGCTGTAACGGCAGGAACCGACGGGGACGTGCTCGCGCGTGCCGTGGCGGTACGAAACGCCCGCGTCCCGGACCCTTGGAGGGGCCGAGACGCTACGCCTGCCGGGAAGCCGCTCTCACGGCGAGAAGACCTTGGGCGCCGGGTCAGTCGGTGGTGCCGCCGCCCTTGGTGCGTTCCAGCACCCAGTGGACGGCGTGGCGGGTCAGTTCGGTGCTGTTGGCGAGGTTCAGCTTCGCCTTGAGGTTCTCGCGGTAGCTCTCGATCGTCTTCGGCGAGAGGTTCAGCTTCTCGGCGATCTCGCGGGTGGTGCGGCCTTGGCCGATCTGCTCGAAGACTTCCAGTTCGCGGTCGGAGAGCTTGTCCAGCAGCGAGCCTTCCGAGGCGAGGTCGCCGGCGGAGCGGGCCAGCGTGCGTTCCCGCATCCGCTGGGAGAGATAGACCTCCCCGGAGAGCACCTGCCGCACGGCGGAGATCAGCTTGTGGGTCGCCTCCGCCTTGGAGATGTACCCGCCAGCCCCGCTGCGGAGCACGCGCTCGGCGTAGAGGGTTTCGTCGTGCATGGAGACGACGAGCACCTTCACGTTCGGGAACCGGCTGCGAATCTGCTTGCACAGTTCCAGCCCGTTGCCGCTCTTCAGCGACAGGTCGAGCAGGCAGAGATCCGGCCGAAGGGAGTCGATCTGCCGGAGGATTTCGGCCCCTTCGCCGGACTCCCCGACCACGTCGAGGTCCGGCTCCCGGCGGATCAGCATCGAATAGCCGTCCCGGACAACGGGATGGTCGTCCGCGATGTAGATGCGGGACAGGCCATTGGCCGGACCCTCGGAGGAGATGCTGGAAACGCCCACGGGCGAAAGGAATGTAAAAGGACTGTGGATACGCCGCGGCTCCCCGTGGGGAACGGCCCGCACCGGATCATAGGGGTTCGTGCCGGCCGTACCACAGTCGGGCGCCGACGTCCGACTCCTAGAATCGGGAAAACTCCGGCCGAGGGCGGTCCAGGCCGACCGCCCCGTACGAAGGCGGCGCGGGTGGCGGTGGAACGCCCGGCTGTGAGGTCGGGGGATACCGGGAATCGACCACGTTGGCCGTTCGGCGATCATCAGGATCGCCGGGCGACCGCAAAAATGGGTATCGTCGACCCGTTCCCCTTCCGCCCGCCGCGATCCGCCGCCAGTGCCCCGCCTTCTCGTCATCGACGACGACCGCACCGTCCCCCTGCTCGTGCGGAAAGCGGTGAGCGGATTGGAAATCGGCGGAGAGCCGGTCGAGGTCTCCGCGGCCCTGACGGCCCGCGAGGGCATGCACCTCGCGAAAAGCGAACAGCCGGACGTCGTGCTGCTGGACCTCGTGCTGCCGGGCGTGCGGGGGTCGGAGCTGTTCTCCAGTCTGCACGCGGACGACCCGAAGCGGCCGGTGCTGTTCATGACCGCCGGCGGCACCAGCGACACCGCCATCGAGGCGATGAAGCAGGGAGCCTTCGACTACCTGCTCAAGCCGCTGGACCTGCCCAAGTTGCGGGACCTGCTCACCACGGCCCTGGAGAGCCGGCGGTTGATGAGCACCAAGGTCGGCCTGAGCGCCCAGTCCGGCGACAAGATGCCGACGGACCTGTTCGTCGGCCGCACCGAAAGCGCCGTGCAGGTTTACAAGAGCATCGGCCTGGTCGCCGCCCAGGACGTGACGGTGCTGGTCCGCGGGGAGAGCGGCACCGGCAAGGAGCTGGTCGCCCGGGCGATCTACCACCACGGCAAGCGGCAGGATAAGCCGTTCATGGCGATCAACTGCGCCGCCATCCCGGACGCCCTGCTGGAGAGCGAGCTGTTCGGTCACGAGAAGGGCGCTTTCACCGGCGCCGACCGGCAGCGGATCGGTAAGTTCGAGCAGTGCAGCGGCGGCACGATTTTTCTCGACGAGATCGGCGACACCACGTTGCCGATGCAGGCGAAGATGCTCCGCCTGTTGCAGGAACAGCGGTTCGAGCGGGTCGGCGGGAACACGACCATCAAGACGGACGTCCGCGTGATCGCCGCGACGAACCGCCCGTTGGAGAAGATGGTCGACGAGGGGCAGTTCCGCGGCGACCTGTTCTTCCGGCTCAACGAGTTCAGCATCGACATCCCTCCGCTGCGGGAGCGCGGCGAGGACGTGCTGCTGTTGGTCGAGTTCTTCCTCAGCCGCTTCAAACGCGATCTCGGGCAGACCGAACTGGAGGGGATCGCCCCGGAGGCCGTCGAGCTGCTGCGGAACTACGCCTGGCCGGGCAACGTGCGGGAGCTCCAGAGCGTCCTGCGGAAGGCAATTCTGCACAGCACCGGCCCGGTCATCGTGCCGAAGGACCTGCCGGCGGAGGTGCGGGGCGACCGGCGCGCCGTCGGACCGGCCTCCCCGTTGAGCGGTCCGCCCGCGACGGGCCGCCCCGCCGAGCGGCCGGCGGAGACCCCGGCCGCCCCGCCGCCGCCGGACGCCGCCGCCTCCCCGGCGCCGCCGGCCCCCGACGCCGCGGCCGCCTCCGCGAACGGTCAGCCGACCGGCGAAGCGTCCCCGCAACCAACGCCCGCCCCGGAGCCGCCGAAGGAGACTGGCCCGCCCAGCGATCTGCGGCCGCTGCTGGACGCGGCGCTGGCGGAGAACTCCGAGGACATCTACGCTGACAGCCTCGAATTGATGGAGCGGTACGTCGTCACCCGGATCCTCGACCGCACCGGCGGCAACCAGAGCCGGGCCGCCAAGCTGCTGGGCATCACCCGCGGCAGCCTGCGGAACAAGATCCGCGGCCTCGGCATCACGATCGAACAGGTCATCGGCAGCGACGAAGACTAGACGCGGAGGACGTCTAGGCGCGACGGTGAGCCGCTCCGTTCAAGAGAGCGGCTAACACACGATCGTTCCGTGCCAGAGGTCCGTGCGGGCCAGGTCCCGCAGCCCGTCGGCGACGCCGGCGGGGTCGGAGAGGGCGGCGAACCGAAGGGCGGGGCGGCCGTCGCATTCGATCGTCCAACCCCGCACCGGCCACGGGCCGGTCCGGCGAATCACCCGCACCGCCGTCCGCGCCAGGAAGAACGCCCCCGGGTCGGCCATGAGGTGCTCCGCCAGCGGGGCCGCCTCGCCCGGTTCGACGGGGCGGGGTTCGTAGACGAGGCGTCGCTCCCCGCCGCTCCAGCCGGCGCCGAACCCCAGCAGCCGGGCCGTCGGAGCGACCAGCGCCAGCGGGCCGACCGTCAGGCCCGCCGCCCACCAGGCGACGGAGACCCCCAACGCCGGCGGCTCCGCGGGTTCGACCACCACCTCCGGGCGGTGCGGCAGGAAGAACAGTCCGCGGTCGGTCGTCACCAGCAGACCGCGGGTCGGCAGCTCCCGCTGGGAGTACCCCGACCGGGCGACCCGCACCTCGCCGAGGCACCCGACCGCCGGGCCGAGCCGGTCGGCGAGTTCCTCCAACGTCGGATCGTCCGTGGACGGGTCGATCCGCCCGTGACACCGCGGGCAGCCGTCCCCGCCGGGACGCACCCACGTCAGGCAGTGCGGACAGAGCAGCCAGGACACGGACGGCGAGACGGAGGGTGAACCGGGGGCGTCGTCATTAGGATAGGCGCCGGGAAAGGTCCCTTCCGCCCTCCGCCTCCCGCCCTCCCCCTTCCGCCTTTCCTGCATGCCGCTCGCCGAACTTTCGCTCGCCAGTCCGCGGCACCTCGTGCGGTTCCACCCCAAGCGGGTGCCGCACATGTTCACGGACGTGCTGATCCTGGGAGCGGGCATCGCCGGCATCCGGGCGGCGCTGGCGGCCCGGGCCGTCGATCCGTCGCTGGAGACGGTCGTCATTTCCAAGAACGAACTGCGGGAGTCCAACAGCGCCTACGCCCAGGGCGGCATCGCCGGGGTGCTCGACCCGGAGGACGACTTCGCCCACCACGCCGCCGACACGATCGCCGCCGGCAAGGGGCTGTGCGACCCGGCGGTGGTCGATCTGGTAATCCGCGAGGCGCCGCAGCGGATCGAGGAACTGGTCGAATACGGGGCGGACTTCGACCGCGTCGCCGACGAGCACGGCGTCTCTCAGCTCGCCCTGACCCGCGAGGGCGGGCACAGTCACCGGCGGATCGTCCACGCCCTCGGCGACGCGACCGGCTGGGAGGTGATGCGGGCGATGCGCAAGCGGGTGCGGTCCGCCGAGAACGTCCAGCTTTGGGAGCAGACCTTCCTCATCGACCTGCTGACCGTCGGGGAAGGGGCCGACGCCCGCTGCGCCGGCGCCCTGGTTTGGAGTCCGACGCACGGCAAGACGTTCGTCTGGGCGAAGAGCACCGTGCTGTGCACCGGCGGGCTGGGCCGGCTGTACCGGGAGACGACCAATCCGGATATCGCCACCGGCGACGGCCACGCCGCCGCCTTCCGGGCCGGGGCCCAGCTGCGGGACATGGAGTTCATGCAGTTCCACCCCACGGTCCTGTACATCGCCGGCGGCGCCCGGCACCTGATCAGCGAAGCGGTCCGCGGCGAGGGCGCCCACCTGCTGGACGCCGACGGCCGCCGGTTCATGGGCGACTACAGCGAGGCGATGGAACTGGCCCCTCGGGACGAGGTCAGCCGGGCGATCACCGACGTGATGGAGAAAAGCGGCCACCCCTGCGTGTACCTGTCGCTGGCCCACCTCGACCCCAGGCTGGTGGCGGAGCGGTTCCCCAACATCGGGCAGACCTGCAAGCGGTTCGGGTTGGACATCTCTAAGGACCGCATCCCCGTCCGCCCGGGCGCCCACTACATGATCGGCGGGGTGACGACGGACCTGCACGGCGCCACCACGCTGCCGGGGCTGTGGAGCGCCGGCGAATCGACCAGCAGCGGCCTGCACGGTGCGAACCGCCTGGCGAGCAACTCCCTGCTGGAGGGGTTGGTGTTCGGCAAGCGGGCCGGCGAGGCGGCGGCCCGGTTCGCCAGCGGCCGGGGGGACGAGTTCTGCGCCCGTACCCTCGAAGCGGACCGGCCGGCCCCGCAGCACGAGCCGTTGGACGTGGACGACCTGCGGCGGTCGCTGGCCAGCCTGATGACCCGCCGGGTCGGAATCGCCCGGGACGCCGCGGGCTTGCGGGAGGCCCAGCGTCAGGTGGACTTCTGGGCGAAGTTCGCCGGCACGCAGGAGTTCGGCGAACCGGCCGGCTGGGAGTTGCAAAACATGCTGCTGGCCGCCCGCCTGATGGCCGCCGCCGCCGCCGCCCGCGACGAAAGCCGCGGCGTCCACTTCCGCAGCGACCACCCCGAGCCCCACCCCGGCGCCGGCGAGCACGTGACGCTCCAACGCTCGTAGGCGAGCGGTGGGCGTCAGCCCGCCGTGTCCTCTCCCGCCTCCAAGCCCTCGGAGGGCTCACGCCCCCCGCTCGCCTGTGGCAGCGCCTCGCCGACGACATCCCACATCGCCGCCGCCATCGCGTCGTGCCCGGTCGGGGAGAGGTGCAGGCCGTCGGTGGTGGCGTGCGGGGCGAACAGCACGTCGGCCAGCACGTGCCGGGGGATCAGGGGGACGTCCGCCTGTTGGCACGCGGCCCGCTGGGCCCGGCCGTAGGCGCCGTGGAAGGGCGGCAGCGGCAGGCCGACGGCGACGACCGTGCCCCCGCGGGCGGCCGTTTTGCGTTTGAGCCGTTCCAGCAGGGTGCGGAGGTCGGAGCGGAACGCCCCCAGGTTCGTGCCGCCGAGCATGTCGTTCCCGCCGAGTTCCAGCAGGAGCACGCCGCCGGTCTCCGGCACGTCCCAGCCGGAGCCGGCCAGCGGGTCGGCGACCGTCGCCCCCGGCACGGCCCGCACGACGACGGGGAGGTTGTGCGTCCGCTCGAGGAGGTCCGGCCAGCGGGCGGCTTCTCCGCCGACGCCCGCCGTCAGCGAGTCGCCGACGACGACCAACTCCCGCTCCGCAACCGGCGGGATCGTCGGGCCGAGCCGCCACGTCAACTCCCAGCCGACGCCCCACAACAGCAGGGCCGCCAACGTCGCCGCGGAGCCGTAGCGCCAGCCCGCGGGCCAGGTCGGTCGGCTGGCGAAGGCCCACCAGGCGGTCGCGCAGAAGACGAACCCGTACCACCACCGCGGCAGCGGGTCGGCGGAGAAGCAGAGCACGACCGTGCCGAGGACGGCGAGCAGCGCTCCGACGTGGCTCAGCCGTTCGGCCCTACGTCCCGCCGATTCGCCCCGCACGAAACCCGCCGCCAGCCGGAGGCCGACCGCCGCCAGCAGCAATCCGCAGGCGGTGAAGAAGGCCCCGCCGCCGGCGAAGTGCCCGGCGAGCGCGTCCAGCAGGCGGTTGCCGGTCATCCGCTCAGTCCCGCAGGGCGGCGGGCAGGCGCTCCGGGCGGACGTTGTCGTAGCAGGCGAGCCGGGTGAAGCGGGTCAGCGACGCCGGAACGCCCACGGCGGTGAAGTGCGGCTGCCCGCTGGCCGGGAAGGGACCGCCGTGGCACATCGCGGGGACGACCGCCACGCCGGTCGGCATCTTGTCGTTCAACAATCGGCCGGCCTTGCGACGCAGGATCGCGGCGAGGGGGCCGTATTCCTCCTCGTCCGCGCCGCCGGTGTCGCTGAGGATCGTCGCCGTCAGTTGGCCCTGCAGCGTGCGGGCCAGGGCGAGGCGCTGCTTGGCGTTCGTACCGGTCACCAGCAGGGAGACCGGGCCGAAACACTCCGTCTGGAAGGTGTCCGGGTCGGCGAGGAACTGCTCCGCGGTCGTCGTCAGCACGGTGTTGGGGAAGCGGAAGCCGGGTTGGGCCTCCGGTTCCTTCGCCGGCAGCCGCTCGGCCCCGGCGTCGGTGAGGGTCTTTACGCCGGCTTCCAGGCCCTTCACCACGTTCTCGGAGAGCAGCGGCGGGGTGGGGGCGTCGTCGAACCGGGCCTGCAGCGCGGCGGGGAAGGTCGCCGCGGCCTGACCGGCGGGGAGCACGACGATGCCCGGCTGGGTGCAGAACTGCCCGCCGCCGAGCAGGGCGCTGCCGGCGAGTTCCTCCACGAGGGCGTCCGCCCGCTCCTCCAGGGCCCCGGGCAGCACGAACACCGGGTTCTCGCTGCCCAGTTCGAAGTGGCCGACGGTCGCCGTCTCGTCGCACGCCGCTTTGATCGCCAGGCCGGCCCGCTTGGAGCCGGTGAAGGCGACCGCGGCGATCCTCGGGTCGCGGGCCAGTCTCAGGCCGTCCTCCGGGGCGCAGTCGTAGAACAGGCTGACCCAGCCGTCCGGCAGGCCGGCGGCCGCGGCGGCGTCGGTCATCAGTTCCGCAAGGGCCTTGCCGGTTCCCGGGTGGTGCGGATGGCCCTTGGCGATCACCGGGCAGCCGGCGGCGATCGCGGCGGCGAAGTCCCCGCCGCAGGCGCCGTGGAAGGCGAAGGGAAAGTTGTTCGGCCCGATGACAAGCGCCGGTCCAAGCGGTTCGAGAATCGACCGGATGTTGCCGTCGGAGACGATCGGCCGACGCCACCCCCCGTCCCGGACCGCCGCGGCGGCCTGCCGCAACTGGCCGAACGTGCGGGGGATCTCGCCGTTCTGCAGCCGGCCCTCCCGCGGGAGGCCGGTCTCCCGGGCGGCGATCTCCGCGAGGTCGGCGGCGTGGGCCTCGATGCGGTCAGCGTAGCCCTCGAGAAACGCCGCCAACGCGGCGGGGGCGGCGCCGGCCTCGAACGCGGCGGCGGCGCCGGCGGCGAGGCGGTCCAACTCCGCCCAGTCCGCGACGGGGTAACGCTCCGGCAGCGGCTCCCCGGTCGTCGGGTCGAAAGCGTGGAAACCGGCGTCGTCGGCGGGCGGCATAGCGGGCGGGGCGGGCGGGACCGAGGGAGTTTGCGGGTTCGGGCCATCCTGCCGGTCGCTCCTGCGCCCGGCAACGCCGGCGCCTGTGTGTTCGCCGGCCGGTATGAGCGCGGGACGACCAACGATCGCCTTCGCGTTCGGTCTGCGAAGCGTTTTCGGCGATTGGCACGGGACTTGAATCAGAAGGCCTCCCCCACGGTCGCGCCGACGACCGCTGAGTCAACCATCACCGCACCAAAGTCGATCCCGATGCCCGCCACCCAGACTCCCCCGTCCGACAAAGCGAAGTCCCAGCTGGCCGAAGGCCGCGACGAGCTGTCGCAGAAATCCGCCGAAGCGAAATCGGCCGCCGGCGACGCCGCCCGGCAGGCCGGCGACCAGGCCCATGCCGCCGCCGACCAAGCCGGCGCCGCCGTGTCCGACGCCGCCCGGCAGGCGAAGTCCCGCGCCGGCGATCTGATGGACTCCGCCAAGCACGAGGCCTACGCCAAAGCCGCCGAGGCGCAGTCCGCCGTCCGGCAGAAGGTCGCCGACTACACCGAAACCGGGAAGAAGAAAGCCGCCAGCGAGGTGAACACCTACGGCAGTGCGATCTCGAAGGCCGCCGAGGAGTTGGAGAAGAACGACGACCCGGCCGCCCCCGTCGTGCGGGCCGCGGCGGATCGCGTCCAGAAGTTCGGTCAGTATCTCGACGGCCGCGACGCCTCGGACCTGATCAACCAGGCGGAGAACTTCGCCCGGCGTCACCCGGAGGTGGTGCTCGGCGGGATGTTCGTGGTGGGGTTGGGGCTGGCCCGGTTCCTCAAGAGCACTCGGGAGCCGATGCCCGCCCAGCGGACGCCGGGCGGGGGCAACTACGCCGGGAGCGGCGCCCCCAGCCTGTCGGCCCGCACCGGCTACGCGGCGCCGCAGTACGGCACCCATCCGGGCAGCGGCTCCGGGAACTACGGCGGCGGGCAGACCGCGCCGAGCCGCCTCTCGAACCCCTCCCCGAAGACGGGCCGGGTGACCGTGCTGGAGGAGACCTCCACCGTGGTCCCCTCCACGCCCAAGTGAGCTGAGCGGCCCCCGCCGCTCCGCCCTCCCCGTCCGCCGTTCCCCGTCCTCGCACCGCCATGTCCGTTCACGCCCCACACGCACCGAATGCCGTCCCGCCGCCCGCCAGTCGCGACGACGGCCGCTCGATCGCCGACCTGCTGAAAGATCTGCGGGACGAAAGCACCACGCTCGTCCGGCAGGAAGTCGCGCTGGCCAAGACGGAGCTGTCCGAGAAGGCCGCCGTCTACGGCCGCAACGCCGGCAAGATCGCCGCCGGCGGGGCCCTGGCCTTCGCGGCCACCGTCGCCCTGGTGTTGGCGGTCGCGTTCGCCGCGTACTTCGCCGTCGTCGCCATCGGCGGCGGGGACGACGCCGAGGAGTGGGTCCGCTGGGTCGCCGGCCTCGTCGGCTTCCTGGGCGTGCCCCTGCTGGCCCTCGGGATCGGCGGATACCTCATCAAGTCGGCCGTCGACCGCATCTCGCACACCAGCCCGGTGCCGGAGCAGACGATCGCCAGCGTGAAGGCAGACGCCCGCCACGTCGGCCACGATATCCAAGAATTCAAACAGAAAGTGACTCCCCGATGAACACCGCCGCCCCCCAACAGGCCAAGCCGTACACGGACGGCGTGCCGCCCGAGCGGGCCGCCCAGCGCCCCGACTCCCCGGCGAATCCGGCGACCCCGCCGGCCTACCCGGACCACACCTCCAGCGGCGAGATCCGGGCCGACATCGCCCGCACCCGGACCGAGATGGACGGGACGCTCGATCAGCTCAGCGAACGCCTCCGGCCCGCCAACCTGATCGACGACGCGGCCGATTTCGCGAAAAGCTGGTTCGGCCTCGGCACGACCTCCGCCTCCGCCCGCACGACCGCCCAGCCGGTCTACGAGGAGCGCGTCCAGCCGGACGGCACCGTCGTTCAGGTGCGTCGGGAAGGGACCGTCGCCAGCGGCCCGGCCGACCCGTTCGGGTTCAGCGACGTCTACAAGTCCGGCACCCGGCTCGCCGGGACGATCGGCGACGCGATCCGCGAGAATCCGGTCGCCACGGCGATTTGCGCCACGGGCCTGGCTTACGCCTTCTTTGAAGACCCGCTGAAGAAAGCCGCCCGCCGGCAGTACCGGCGGTGGACCTACGAGGGCAACAAGGAGCCGCGGATGTACAGCGGCTCCTACGTCGACGCCCGGACCGGGCTGCCGTACAGCGAGAACTACGGGGCCGGCTATCGGAACCCGTACGCTCCCTCCGGCCAGCGCTCCTCCTCGAAGGGTTCCTGGAGCGACGAGGCCGGTCACTGGTACGACCACGCCGGCAACAAGATCGCCGCCGCCGGAACCGCCGCGGCCCACGCCCTGTCGTCCGCGGTCCATTCCGTGACCGGCGCGACGTCCTCCGCCGCGTCCTCCACGGCCCACGCCGCGGGCAACGCCGGCCGCTCCGCCGGCCGGTACGCCGCCAACACCTCCCGCGACGTGACGGTGAAGGCCGGCCGGGTGACCGACTCGGCCACCGGCGCCCTCCTGTACGTGGGCAGCGAGGCGAAGGACGGCACGATCTCCGCCGCGAACACCACCGCCGACGCCGCCGGCAAGGTCTACGACAAAGCGACAGGAGCCTTCCTGTACGCCGGCTCCAGCGCCGCGGAGGCGGCCCGCTCGACCGGCCGCAGCGTGAAGGTGACCTCCGGCAAGGTGTACGACGCGACCACCAACGCCCTGCTGCACGCCGGCAGCGAGGCGAAGGACGGCGTGATCAAAGCCGGCGAAACGTTCGCCGACGCCGCGGGCAACGTCTACGACGCGACCACCGGGGCCTTCCTCTACGCCGGCAGCGCCGCGGCCGACGTCGCCCGCTCCGCCGCCAAGAGCGTGAAGGTGACCTCCGGCAAGGTGTACGACGCGACCACCAACGCCCTGCTGCACGCCGGCAGCGAAGCGAAGGACGGGGCCGTCAAAGCCGGCGAGACCTTCGCCGACGCCACGGGCAACGTCTATCACGCGACCACCGGGGCGTTCCTCTACGCCGGCAGCGCTGCGGCCCACGCGGCCCGGGACGCCGGCCGGTCCGTCACCGTGACCGCCGGGAACGCCTACGACGCCGTCACCGGGGCCCTGCTGCACGCCGGGACCGAGGTGAAAGACGGCACCTATCACGCCGCGGAAGTCGTCGCCGACGCCGCCGGCAACGTGTACCACGCCGCGACCGGGGCGTTGCTCTATTCCGGTTCCGCGATCGCCGACGCGGTTCGTTCGGCCACCTCGTCCGTCTCGCATTTCGCGGAGGACGCCTATCACTCGGCCGAATCGCTCGGCCATCACGCACTGGAGAAAACCGTGGACGGTTACGAAGTCACCAAGCAGCGGTTCGACCGCAGCGTGCAGGAAAACCCGCTGGCCGTGGGCCTCGGGTTCCTCGCCGCCGGCCTGCTGGCCGGCTTCTGCGTGCCCCGCACCAAGACGGAGAACCGTCTGATGGGGCCGTCCCGCGACCGGTTGTGGGACCAGGCGGAGCACTCCGCCGAGGCCGTTCTGCACCAGGCGAAGACCTCCGCCGCCCACGCGATGGGGATGACCCTCGACGAGATGGAACGTCAGGGTCTCACCCCCAAGGAGCTGGTCGACAAGGCCGCCCACCTGGCGCAGAGCGCCGGCAAGCAGATCGGCGACGACATCTCCCACGCCGCCAAGGCGGAGGGGCTGGACCCCGCCGGATTGAAGGCCCGCGGGGCCGCCGTCGCCGACGCGGCGACCTCTGGGGCGAAACTCGCCGCCGCCGAGGTGGCCGAGAAGGCTCAGTCCGAGGCCCGCAACGTCGAAGGCCAGGCCGAGAGCGAGGCCGACAAGCTCAAGGGCAAGGCCGAAGCCGGCGCCGAGAACGTCGCTCAGAACGCCAAGGAGAAGGTGCGGGAGACGGTCAACGCCTGACCGCCCTCCTCGCGGGGGTTCCGACCCCCGCCGTCCCGCACCGAACGCCCCGCCGCGGCCCCTCCGCGGCGGGGCGTTCGCTTTTTGTGAAAGCGGAGCGGAGCAAGAGCAGTACCCGACAAACGTGTAGGCGGGGGAGCGACCGAGTGCTAGGTTGCCCAGGCCCCGGCCCAACGGGGCGTCGCCTTCTACCCGAGCCGATCAGGGACGCTCCGATGTGCGGGATTGTGGGATACCTTGGCACCCAAGACGCGGACGACGTCCTGCTGGGCGGGCTGCGTCGGCTCGAATACCGCGGCTACGACAGCGCCGGGCTGGTCACCGTCCATGACGACGGCTTCGACCTGCGGCGGGCCGTCGGCCGGGTCGAGCGGCTGAAAGATCTCTGCGACGAACAGCCGGTTCGCGGCTCCCTCGGCATCGCCCACACCCGCTGGGCCACCCACGGCCGCCCCAGCGAAGCGAACGCCCACCCCCACGTGGACGCCGCCGGCAAGGTCGTGTTGGTGCACAATGGCGTGATCGAGAACCACGCCGCGATCCGCGATTTCCTCAAGAAGCAGGGCGTCACGTTCCGCAGCGAGACGGACACCGAGGTCCTCGCCCAGCTCGTCGGGTTCTTCTACAGCCAGACCGGCGACCTGTTGGAGAGCGTGCGGCGGGGGCTGCTGGAGGTTCGCGGGACGTTCGGCATCGCGGTGGTCTCCCCGGACGCCCCGCACACGCTGATCGCCGCCCGGCGGGGCTCGCCGCTGCTGGTCGGGCAGGCGGACGGGGCCTACTTCGTGGCCTCGGACGCCGCCGCCGTCGCCGGGCAGGCCGTGCGGGTGACCTATCTGAACGACGATGAGATCGTCCGTCTCGGCCCCGACGGCATGACCGCCGGCACCATCGACGACGTGCCGGTCGAAAAGCGGTTCGAGGAGTTGGAGCTGGCGATCGAGGATGTGGAGCTGGACCACACCGGGTTCGAGCACCACATGCTCAAGGAGATCTACGAGCAGCCGGACGCCCTCACCAACACCCTCCGCGGCCGTCTGCGGGAGGGTTCGGACAAGGTCACCCTCGGCGGCCTCGCTCAAATCGCCCGGGAGCTGCCGCGGACCGAGCGCCTGCTCCTCATGGGCTGCGGCACCGCGTGGCACGCCGGGCTGATCGGGGAGTACCTGTTCGAAGAACTGGCCGGCATCCCCTGCGAGGTCGAGTACGCCAGCGAGTTGCGGTATCGCAATCCGATCGTGCTGAAGAACACGCTGGCGGTAGCCGTCAGCCAGTCCGGCGAGACGGCCGACACCCTCGCCGCCCTGCGGGAGGTGCAGACCCGCGGGGCCCGGGTGTTGGGGGTGGTCAACACCGTCGGCAGCACGATCGCCCGGGAGACGGACGCCGGCGTCTACCTGCACGTCGGCCCGGAGATCGGCGTGGCCAGTACCAAAGCCTTCACCGCCCAGGTCGCCGTGCTGGCGATGATGGCGCTGGACCTCGGCCGCCGCCGGCACCTCTCCCCGGAACGGACCATCGCCCTCGCCGAGGAGTTGATGGCGATCCCGGACAAGATCCGCGTCGCCCTGCAGCTCGACGACGAGGTGAGGGCCCTTGCCGAGAAGCTGGTCGACCGGGACAACTGGCTCTACCTCGGCCGCGGGGTGAACTTCCCCGCGGCGCTGGAGGGGGCGTTGAAGCTCAAGGAGATCAGCTATATCCACGCGGAGGGCCTGCCCGCCGCGGAGATGAAGCACGGCCCGATCGCCCTGATCGACGAGGGCATGCCGGTGGTCGTCATCGCCCCGCAGGACCACACCTACGAAAAGGTCCTGAGCAACATCGAGGAGGTGAAATCCCGCCGCGGCCGCGTGATCGCCGTCGTCAGCGAGGGCGACACCGAGGTCTGCCGCATCGCGGACGAGTGCCTGATGGTGCCCAAGACCGAACCGCTGCTCTCCCCGCTGGTGACCAGCGTCCCGCTCCAACTGCTCGCCTACCACTGCGCGGTGCTGCGGGGCCTCGACGTGGACAAGCCGCGGAACCTGGCGAAGAGCGTCACCGTCGAATGATCGCCCGTAACGCTGAGGCCCCGCGGGGCCTCAGCGTTACGACGCGGCGCCCCGCAGCCGCTCCCGGGCGGCCAATACGCGCCGGGCGGCGGACTCCGGGTCGCCGGCGGTCGCGGTGAGGTGGCCCATTTTGCGGCCGGGCTTCGGCTCGTCCTTGCCGTACAGGTGCAGGTTGACGTCGGGGAAGGCGGCCAACATGCCGGCCCAGTCCGGTTCCCCGTGCTCCCACAGATCGCCCAGCAGGTTCGCCATCGCCCCGGCCGACCGCGGGCTGGGATCTCCCGGCGGCAGACCGGCGGTGACGCGGACCTGCTGATCGAACTGGCTGACCCCGCAGGCCTCGATCGTCACGTGCCCGCTGTTGTGCGGGCGGGGGGCCAGTTCGTTCACCACCAGATCGCCGTCGTCGGTGAGGAACATCTCGACCGTCAGCAGGCCGACGACGTCCAGCGCCGCGGCCATCCCCGCGGCGATTCGCTTCGCTTCCGCCGTCACCACGGGGTCGACCCGGGCGGGGTAGAGGGTGAGGTCGAGGATGCCGCCGGCGTGGTCGTTCTCGAACGGCCCGTGCACCCGGGTGCGGCCGTCCGGCCAGCGGGCGGCGATCGCGGACAGCTCCAGGGCGAATTCGACCCGTCCTTCCAGCACGCAAGGGACGCGACCCAGCGAATCCCACGCGGCGAGCAGGTCGTCGCCCTCCGCCAGCCGGACCTGCCCCTTGCCGTCGTAGCCGTCGCGGGCCGTCTTCAGGATCGCCGGCCGGGCGATCGTGGGGGCGGCGGTCGCCTGTTCCTCCGTGCTCACCTCCCGCCAGGGGGCCGTGGCGAACCCGGCCGCGGCGGCCGCCTGCTTCTCCCTCCGGCGGTCCTGCGCGACGGCGAGGACGTCCGCCCCCGGCCGGACCGGCAGCGACGACAACCCGGCCAGCTTCCGCAGCGTCGCGGCCGGGACGTTCTCGAACTCGACCGTGACGGCGTCCACGCCCGCGGCGAAGCGGTCTCGGGCCGCCTCGTCGCCGAACGGGGCGACGGTGCAGTCGTCCGACGCCCGCACCGCCGGTTCCTCCCGGTCCTGGGCCCAGCAGCAGACGCGGTAGCCGTGCCGCTGGGCGCTGTGGGCGAACATCCGCCCGAGCTGTCCGCCGCCGAGCACCCCCAGCGTCCGTCCGGGGGGCAGCGGGCGTGGCGGGGGCGAATCAGCCATGATCCAGGGCGGACGATGCAGGGGGGAAGAGGTCGTCGTCGGTCAGGACGCGGGTCGCGGCGACCGTCGCCGTTTGCTCCGCGTGGTAGTCGGCGAGTTTCGCGGCGAGCGCCTCGTCCGACAACGCCAGCGTCCGCACGGCCAGCAGCGCCGCGTTCTTCGCCCCGCTCGTGCCGATGGCGAGCGTCCCCACCGGCACCCCCCCGGGCATTTGCACGATGGAGAGCAGCGAATCCAGCCCGCTTAGCGCCCGCGACTGCACCGGCACTCCGAGCACCGGCAACGTGGTGCTCGCCGCCAGCATCCCCGGCAGGTGCGCCGCCCCGCCGGCCCCGGCGATGATCACCTTCAGCCCGCGGCCCCGCGCCTCTTTGGCGTACTCCACCAGCCGGTCCGGCGTGCGGTGGGCGGAGACGACCTCCGCCTCGAACGGCACCTCGAACTGTTTGAGAATCTCCGCGGCGGCCCGCATCGTGGGCAGATCGCTGCGCGACCCCATCACGACGCCGACGAGAGGGGCGGGGGCGGGTTCGCTCATGTCGTCAAACTAACCCGAAGTCTTGTCGGGGGTCGAGCAGCCTGCCCGGTCGTCGCTGCGAAGCCGCCCCGTCGGGACGCCGCTGAAGCGGACGGTGCAGGTCCATTCGCCGTACGTCAGCACGGCCGTGTTCTCGAGCGGCGCCCCGGTGACGTGCTCCCGGAAGGCCGTCAGCGGGCCGAGCTGCGAGAGGTCCCGCAGGATCGCCGCGGCCACGCCGTCCGCCCCGCCGTACTTCGCCAGCATCGCCGGCTTGTGGCGGTACTCGGCGTTGTCGCACCACGCCGCGGCGGCCCGGCGGCAGGCCGCGGACCAGTTCGCCGCCCCGCGGTCGGGCAGGTCGCTGGGCTCCTTGACCCACTCGCCGGTGTCCGGGTCGCGTTGCGCCCCCATCCCTTCCCGCAGGGCGGCGTGCGGGTCGGCGACGCGGCGGTCCGCGTCAATGCCGATTCCCCAGTCGTCCGCAGAGGAGTTCGCCTGCAGGCCGAATCGGAAACCCAGCGCCTCCGCGACCGCTTCGAGCGCCGCGACGAACCCCGCCAAGTCCGGCCGCCTGTCCCGCGGCGTCAGGTCCTCGATCGAGAGCCACAGCCCTTCCAGATGCGGATCCTCGATCGCGGCGAGTTGAAAAGTCAGGTCCGCGCCGGCCGCGTCGAGCGTCACCATCGGCTCCGTCCCCAGCCGACGCTCCCACGGCCCCATGATGACGTCCGGGCAGCCCATCGCTTTGAGCCGGGCGTAGTGCGTCCGGATCGCCGCGTCGCCGGCCTCCGTGTCGGCCGTCAGATCTGGAAACTGCCGGCGGAGGCGGTCGATCAGAAGGTCGAGCGGGAACCGCGGCCCCTCCTCCCGCTCGTCGAACATCGGCCCGAGATGGGCCTGCCAGGGTAGCGGCGGGGGGGCGGTCACGGCGTCATCACTTCGATCAGCACGCCGTCGGGGTCCGCGACGAGACAGTGCGTGGCGTCCTCGTCCGGCGGTTCGACGACGGCCGCCCCGGCCGCGACCGCCCGGTCGAAAGCGGCCCGGACGTCGGCGTCCCTCAACAGGAGCGTCGCCCCGGCCCGCTCGACCGACGGGGCCGGCGCCGGCCGCACGGCGTTCGGCAACAGCGTGAGCGTGAGCCCGCCGACCCGCAACCACGGGCAGCCGAACCCGTCGCCGGGCAGATCGACCGCCCCGAACGCGGCCCGGTAGAAGGTCGCGGTCCGCCGGTGATCCGTGCAGATCAGGCAGACGGCGTTGCCCCGGTCAGGGCCGGTTTCGGTCACTCGATCCCTTGCGCCCCGAGCCAACGCTCGGCGTCGAGGGCGGCCATGCAGCCGGTGCCGGCGGCGGTGCAGGCCTGGCGGTAGTAGTCGTCCGCCACGTCGCCGGCGGCGAAGACGCCCTCCACGCTGGTGTGCGTGCGGAAGGGGGTCGTCCAGACGACGTACTTCTTCTCCGTCAGTTCGAGTTGACCGCCGAGGAAGTCGGTGTTCGGCGTGTGGCCGATCGCGGCGAAGTAGCCGGAGACGTCCAGCGTTTCCGTGCGGTCGCTGTCCTTGACGTTGCGGATGCGGACGCCGGTCACCCCCTCGTCGTCGCTGCCGAGGACCTCCTCGACGACGGAATCCCACTTCACCGTGATCTTGTCGTTGGCGAGCACGCGCTCGGCCATGATCCGGCTGGCGCGGAACTCGTCCCGGCGGTGGACGATGTAGACCGGGTCGCAGAACTTGGTCAGGTAGGTCGCCTCCTCCATGGCGCTGTCGCCGCCGCCGACCACCACCACGCCTTTGCCGCGGAAGCGGGGCAGGGCCCCGTCGCAGACGGCGCAGGCGCTCACGCCCTTGTTCTTGTAGGCGTGTTCGCTGTCGAGCCCGAGGTAGTTCGCCCGGGCACCGGTGGCGACGATGACGGAGTGCGCCTTGACCGTCTTCCCCTGCGCCGTGGTGAGGGTGAAGGGGCGCTGGGAGAAGTCGACGCTGGCCACGTCGTCGGTCACCACGCGGGTGCCGAAGTTTTTGGCCTGACGCCGCATGAGCGTCATCAACTGCGGGCCGGTAATCGTTTCCTGCTCCGGGCCGCCGTCCGGGAGCATCATCCGCTCCTTCTCGGTCAGGGCGGAGTTCAGGTAGCCGGACAGGTCGCCCGCCGGCCAGGACGGGAAGTTTTCGACTTCCGTGGTGAGGGCCAACTGCCCCAGCGGGAGCGTGCCCTGGGCGTAGTTCTCCGCGGAGTTGGCGCCCTCGAAGCAAAGCGGCCGCAGCTCGGCCCGGCTGGCGTAGATGCCGGCCGCCCAGCCGGCCGGCCCGCTGCCGATGATCACGAGTTTTTCGGTTTCGGAACCGAACTCGACCGGCTCGTCGGGGGTGGGGCCTGCCATCGGGGAACCGTCGTGTTGCGAATCCGGGGGACCGACGCCCAAAACGAGGCGCCGGGAGCGGGCACGATAGTTCGCCCGGCGAACCCCGACAACGGCCGTCGTCGACCGCAACGACGCGGCGCCGGCCGCGCGTCGGCCCCCGGCGCAGAAGCAAACCCCCGGCGACCAGAAGCCGCCGGGGGCCGCGTCAATCCCGCCCGATTGCGGGCCGGCTCACGGGCGGGAGACGGACACCACCTTTGCGGTCCACGACGGAAAGTCAGGGGGCGGGTTTCCACACCGTCGACCCAAGGTCATGCGCTGACATGGATTTGCGATGCTCGATCCGCCTCCGTCGCGGCTTCCCGGCAGCCGACGAGAGGTCGCGCGGGAGGCGTATCGCCTTCGCTTTTCCGCGGGCTTCGTACACTGGCGGCATGACTGACCCCGAACCGATTGCCTCCGGCCCGGTCCCCGAACCGCGCAAGCCGATGACGTTGCCGCGGTTCGTCGCCGCGAAAGCCGCGGGCCGGAAGCTTGCGGTGTTGACCGCCTACGACGCGCTCACGGCCCGACTGTTCGAGGAAGCCGGCGTGGACGCCCTGCTGGTCGGGGACACCGTCGGCGTCGTCGTGCAGGGGCACCCGACGACGTTGCCGGTCACGGTCGAGCAGATCGTCTACCACACCGCCGCGGTCGTCCGCGGCCGGGACGCCGGCGGGGGGCGGGCGATGGTGATCGCGGACCTGCCGTTCCTCTCCTATCAGACGAGCGTGGCGGACGCCGTCCGCAACGCCGGCCGCATGTTGAAGGACGCCGGGGCCGAGGCCGTGAAGCTGGAGGGCGGCGGCGTGGACCACGGGGAGACGATCGCCGCGATCGCCGGCGCCGGCGTTCCGGTGATGGCCCACATCGGCTTGAAGCCGCAAAGCGTGCACGCGGTCGGCGGGCACCGGGTGCAGCGGGACGTGGACGCCCTCGTCGCCGACGCCGTGGGCGCCGAGGCCGCCGGGGCCTTCAGCATCGTGTTGGAACTGGTGAACGACGAGACGGCGCAGGCCGTCACGGAAGCGGTCGGCATCCCCACGATTGGCATCGGCGCCGGCCCGCACTGCGACGGGCAGGTGCTCGTCGGGGCGGACATGCTGGGCCTGAACCCGGGCTTCGCCCCCAAGTTCCTGAAGAAGTACGCCGATCTCGGCGCCGAGACGCTCCGGGCGGCGGCGGCCTTCTGCGAGGAGGTCCGCGACGGCGCCTACCCTGCCGCGGAGCACACGCACGACTGACGGCGGGGCCGCGCGGCCCGGCGGCGACAAGAGGGGGGGGAGAGGCGGCGGAAGCGGGGTTCCCCCGCGCCCGAAGCACGATCTACAACGCCGGTTCTCCCCGGACGTTGACCACCGATCGAGCTCGCCCCGTGCGCACGGACGCCACGCGGTTCCCGCCCGCCCTCACCCGCATCGCCGCGACGGCTCGCTCCGTCTCGCAACGCGGCGCCCGGGTCGTGCTGAACCACCCCGCCGCCGCCCCCGCGGCGGGCGCCACGCTGGCCGGCGGAGCCCTCGCCTGCGTCTGGACGCAGTGGACGTTGCGGTTCGGCGGCGACCCCGCGGTGACCTTCGGCGGCCGGGCCGCCGTGCTGATCGGGCTGGCCGCCGCCTGGGCGATCGGCCGGTGCCGGACGGTTCCGGTTCAGGTTGCGGGCCCGATTGGCGCCGCGGCGGTGGCGCTCGGCCCGCTCTGCCTGACGGCGGCGGAGGCGGTCGCCGGGGCGGCGCCGGCCGGCTGGCTCGCCGGCGGGAAGGGGGCGGGGTGGCTGACGCTGACGGCCCTCGCGGCTCTCGGCCCGGCGGCCTGCGGGGCGGGGCTGCTCGGCTTCGGACGCGGTTTCGCCGGCGTGCGATTGTGCGCCGCCGGGCTCGGCGTGGGGCTGTTCGGTTCGCTGCTCGCCCCGGCGACCGGTCTGCAAAACGCGGCCCTCCTCGCCGCCGGCGGGGCGGTGGCCCTCGCCGGGCTGGCGATGGCGGTTCAGGCCAGGAAGTCCGAGGGGAACGAAAGCGAACCGGCGGTCGGCGCCGCGGTCCGCCGCGGACGGGGGCGGAGCCTCGACCCGCTGGCCGTCGGCGTGGCGCTGCTGTGCGGGGCGACGGCGGCGGCGGGCCTGCGGGCGGCGGCGGCCTACTTCCCCGTCACGCTCGAAATCCTGCTCGGCCGGGCGGGGCTGGCCGTCGCGGCCCTGGGCGTCGGCGTGCTGATCGCCGGCCGGCTGCGGCGGGACCGGCGGGCGGCGGTCGGCGGGACCGTTGCGGTCGCCGGCACGGCGGCGGCGTTCGCGGCCGGCGGGCTCTGGCTGGAACTGAACCTCTGGGCGAACGCCACTCTGGACGCCCCGTGGCTGCTGACCGACGTGCGGACCCTGTGCGCCGCCGCCTTCCTGCTGCCGGCCGGCGTCGGGGCGGGGCTGGCGGCCCGGGCGACCGCGGCGCCG